>NZ_JBHTVQ010000007.1:0-158512 GCF_042792855.1 Streptomyces sp. NPDC056600 | reverse complement strand
GGGTGGGGTTGGGGGGGGGGGGGGGGGGGGGGTTGGGGGGGGCGGGGGCTCGCCGCCCGGCCCTCCCGTTCTCGGGTCACGGTCAGTTCCACACGCCCACCGCGTAGCCGATCATGCCGACGGCCACCAGCAGCACGACCAGCGCGATGAGGATCAACGGTCCCTTGGCCCAGCCCTTGGCCGGGTTGTGCGCCTCGCTGGGCCCTGCCTCCGGCATGCTGCTCTCCGCGGGCGGGGTCTCGCCCGGCGGGACTCCCCCGCCGGGCTCCAGGCCGGTGGAGCGGGACGGGTCCGGGTCGGGATTCGAGTAGCTCATGCGCGCCGGGTTCCCCGGCCCACCGGACCGGAACCGTTCCCTCCGCACGCCCGTGCCCCCATCGTCCCTCCCGTCCTTCGGGGCGCGTAGCTTCCCTCCCTTCGGGAACATGCAACGAAAGGAAGAGGACGACTGCGCGACAGCACCGCGCCCGAGGGGCTGGGGAAGGCGACATGGCATCCGAGCCGCGCGGGGAAGACGCGCTTGCCCATCACCGACACGACGAAGACGTGAAGAGCCTGACGGTCGCGTTCTCCGGTGAACTGCCGGACGTGACGGACGCCAGGCTCGCCGCCGAGGAGTTCCTGAGCGCGCTCTCGCGCCCCACTCCCCCTTCGGCGCCGGAACACTGGGACGACATCCTGCTGGTGGTCACCGAGCTGGCCGCGAACGCCGTCCAGTACGCGCCCGGCCCGTTCGAACTGAGGATGCGCCGCACCTTCGACGGCGTCCACGTCACCATGAGCGACAGCAATCCGAAGCCGCCGGCTCCCCGGCCGTTCCAGCCCAGCCGTGGCGGCGGGGGCATCGGCTGGCACCTCGTGCACACGCTGTCCGACCAGGTCAGCGTGGTGGGCCGCAGTGACGGCAAGGACATCCACGTGTTCCTGCCCTGGTGAACCACCAGGGGCGGACGGCGGGACGCGCGGCCAGACCGGCCCTCCCGGCAGGCATGGACGAACAACAGGAGTGTCAGTCCTCCCGGGAGACGGTCAGCGGAATCAACGCGCTGACGGCCTTGCCTCCTTCGGGAAGACGTTCGACGTGGATGTCGCGTGCCAGCCGATGGATGAGCGGCCAGCCGTAGCCGCCGGGTGCGGTGCGCTCCAGGTGCTCGTCCCCCTCGGGGAAGCCCCCCGGCGCGACGACCGCCTCCGGTACGCGGTCGCTGGCGTCACGCACCACCACCCGCACTCCCACGGCCTCGGGCCGGGCGTCGAAGCCGGTGAGGCCTCCGCCGTGCCGGAGCGCGTTGGAGACCAGCTCGGAGACGACCAGCCGCAGATCGACGAGGGCGCCCTCTGGCGCCCTGCGGTAGGGGGTCTCCCACTGGTCGCGGACCACGGCGACCGCGTACGCGCGGGCCGCCGAGGCACTCGCCACGGCGGCCCGCGGACGCCCGCGGACGGGCTGGGAACCGTGCCGCGCGCAGTTCACCGCACCACTCCTCGGCAGCTCATGACGCCACGGGTTCCCCGCCCTCGGCGACCAGCGGCCGCCCGGCGCCCCGGATGCGGGCCGCGGTCATCCGGCCTGCGGCCGGCAGAGCCCCGCCCAGCGCGCCGCCCGCCGTCAGGGGCCCGGCGGCGAGCAGCCGGTGCGCCGCGGCGAGCGCGGCGCGGATGTCGCGGGTGCCGGTGGAGACACAGAGGGTGTAGGCCAGGTCCTCGGAGCACCGACCGGCGCGGGGCCCGCCCCGCTCGGCCTCCTCGGCGAGCAGGGCGTGGTACTCGTCGACGAGCTTGCGCAGCGTGGCGGGGTGAGGCGTGAGCATGGACCTACTCCTTCGCGAAGGCGGTTCGCATGCCCTGGCCGAGGGCTTCCTCCCGTACCCGTGCGCAGCTGCGGCTGATGAGCCGCGACACGTGCATCTGGGAGATGCCCAGCCGGTCAGCGATCCGGTTCTGTGTCATGTCCTCAAAGAACCGCATGTAGAGGATGGCCCGCTCCCGCTCGGGGAGCCGGCGCAGTCCTTCCTTCGCCGCCTCGCGGTCCACCACGGTGTCGTAGGCGGAGTCCGAGGAGCCGAGCGTGTCGGCCAGGCTGTACCCGTCGTCGTCGGAGGAGAGCTCCGCGTCCAGCGAGAGGGTGCTGAAACTCTCCAGCGCCTCCATGCCGGTGGCCACCTCCTCCTCGGTCAGCCCGGTGTACTCGGCGATCCGCGCGGTACTCGGCTCCGGGCTGCCGGGGCTCTGGGTGAGTTCCCGCCGGGCCACCCGCACCTTGTTGCGAAGCTCCTGCACCCGGCGCGGGACCCGCAGGGCCCACATGCGGTCACGGAAGTGCCGCTTGATCTCGCCGGTGATGGTGGGGACGGCATAGCTCTCGAACGCGCCCCGGGAGGGGTCGAACCGGTCGATCGCCTTCACCAGTCCGAGCGCGGCGACCTGCCGCAGATCCTCCACCGCTTCACCGCGGTCGCGGAAGCGACTCGCGATACGGTGGGCCATCGGCAGCCACGCCTCGGTCAACTCCTCGCGCACCGCGTCGCGCTCCGGTCCGGGGCCCAGCCCGGCGAGCCGGGAGAACGCGGCCGCGGTGTCGGGGGCGTCATCGTGCGGCCTACGGCCGCCGGAGGTCCGGTGTGCGGTGGTTTGTGCCGTTTCGGAGCGACTTGTCGACATATCGATGACCATGCGATTGAGCTCCTGAGCAGTGGGGGGTCAGGGAACTGCCGCGGATACGCTGCCCACGGTCGCCGGGAGGTTTCGGGTGCCGGGCGGTCGCGCCGACCTGCGGCGCGTTTCTCCGGTCCGAAGCACGAAACCCCACCTGCCCCAGGGGTCGGACGGCAAACGCCTCGATCTCCAATATTGTGACTGCCGTCACGCAACCCCGCACGCGGGCGGCTCCCGCGCGGCGTCGCCGCGTCGCCGACTTGCGGTCACTCCGAGCGAAAGCGCTGGTCAGGGCTTGATGAGATCCGCTTCACAGAAAAGTTTTCCTCCGGGTGGAGTACGAAGCGAACCTCGGGGCAAGCGAGCGATGTCACCCGGCAAAATGGTGGCACGCAGCTACGAGGACGAATACGACGTATACAGGGATCTGTTCGACGACCTGTACGGAGTGTTCGATGACTGCAGACGATCAGAGAGGAACAGCATGGCAGCCGTGACCGCGGGAGAGGCAACGACCACGGCGCAGTGGGAGGTTCGGACCGAGGAGACGACCGCGGGGCTCCCGTACATTGAGGACCCCTCCGCCGTGGCCCCCAGGGACGCCAGGGAACTGTCGCGAGCGTTCCTGAACCGCCTCGCCGGGCTCGAAGAGGGCACCCCGGAGTACCAGTACGCCCGCAACACGCTCATCGAGATGAACCTGTCCCTCGTCCGCTACGCCGCGTCCCGCTTCCGCGGCCGCGACGACTCGATGGAGGACATCGTCCAGGTCGGCACCATCGGCCTGATCAAGGCGATCGACAGGTTCGAGCTGACCCGCGAGGTCGAGTTCACCTCCTTCGCGGTCCCCTACATCGTGGGCGAGATCAAGCGCTTCTTCCGTGACACCAGCTGGGCCGTCCACGTCCCGCGCCGCCTGCAGGAGGCCCGGGTCGAGCTGGCCCGGGCGACCGAGGAGCTGCGCAGCCGGCTGGGCCGCACGCCCACCACCCGTGAGCTCTCGGCGCTGATGTCCCTGCCGGAGTCGGAGGTCGTCGAGGCGCAGAAGGCCTCGAACTGCTACACCTCCTCCTCCCTGGACGCCGCGCTCACCCGCGACGGCGGCAACGACGGCGAGGCCGTGCTGGCGGACTTCATCGGCGCCGAGGACGCCTCCCTGGAGCTGGTGGAGGACTTCCACTCCCTCGCCCCGCTCATCGCCGAGCTGGACGAGCGCGACCGTCAGATCATCCACATGCGTTTCGTCGAGGAGCGGACGCAGGCGCAGATCGGCGAGGAGCTGGGCATCTCCCAGATGCACGTCTCCCGTCTGCTGAGCCGCATCATCAAGAAGCTCCGCAAGGGCCTGCTCGACCCGTCGGTGGCCTGAGCCTCCGCTCGGAACCTCTCGATCCCCTCCCCCATGGGCGACCGGTGAACACACCGGTCCGCCCATGGGGGATGATGCTGTTCAGATAGTTGTACTGAGCATCGAGAGAGTGCGTGCCATCCGTGGACACCAGTAGTCGCAGCGGCGTCGAGGACCATGAGGGTCACGAGGGCCTCGACAGCGCCCCGTCGCCGGCCGTCGAGGGACAGGCGGCGAGCCCGCCCGCGGCCGCCGCCCGCCCGGGGTGGCGCCGCTTCGCCATGGACACCCGCCCGCTGCGCCGGCCCGCGTACCGGCGGCTGTGGTCGTCCACCATCGTCACCTCGGTGGGCAGCCAGCTCACGGCGGTGGCGGTCCCCAAGCAGATCTACGACATCACCGGCTCCTCCGCCTGGGTCGGCTACGCCAGCCTCGCCGGGCTGGTGCCGATGGTGCTTTTCGCGCTCTGGGGCGGCGCGGTCGCCGACACGGTCGACCGGCGCAAGCTCCTGCTGGTGACCAACGCCGGCATCGCGGTGACCTCGGTGCTCTTCTGGGTCCAGGCGGCCGCCGGAACGGACTCCGTCCTGGTGCTGATGGTGCTGCTCGCGGTGCAGCAGGCGTTCTTCGGGCTGAACTCGCCGGCCCGGACCGCCTCCATCGCCCGGCTGGTGCCGGCCGACGAGCTGCCGGCGGCCAACGCCCTGGGGTCCACGGTGATGCAGACGGGTCTGGTGGCGGGTCCGCTGCTCGCCGGGGCGCTGATACCGCTCGTCGGGCTTCCCGAGCTCTACCTGATCGACGCCCTCGCGCTCACCGTGACCGTGTGGGCGGTCTGGCGCCTCCCCGCACTGCCGCCCCTGGCCGACGGCGGCGCCCCCCGGCGGGCCGGGCTGCGGGAGGTCGTGGACGGTTTCCGGTACATCGGCATGCAGCAGGTGCTGCTCCTCTCCTTCCTCGCGGACATCATCGCCATGGTGTTCGGCATGCCGCGGGCGCTCTTCCCGCAGATGGCCGAGGAGACCTTCGGGGCGTACGGCTCCGAGTTCGCGCTGGGTCTGCTGTTCGCGGCGATCCCGGTCGGCGCCGTGATCGGCGGCCTGTTCTCCGGCACCTTCTCGCGGGCGCGGCGGCACGGCTGGATGGTGATCGGCTCGGTCGTGGGCTGGGGCCTGGCCGTGATGGGCTTCGGGCTCACCGGCAACCTGTGGGTGGCCGTGGCCTGCCTGGCGGCGGGCGGAGTGGCCGACATGGTCTCCATGGTCTTCCGCGGGGCGATCCTGCTGTCCGCGGCGACGGACGAGATGCGGGGCCGGATGCAGGGCGTCTTCACCGTGGTGGTCGCGGGCGGACCGCGGCTGGCCGACGTCCTGCACGGGACGGCCGCGTCGGCGGCGGGCACCCGGTGGGCCGTGGCGGGAGGCGGCGCGCTCGTGGTCCTGCTGACACTCGCCCTCGCCGTCCTCATGCCGTCCCTGCGCCGCTACCGCGTCTGACCCGCGCGCGCTCCCGGCCCGCGCCGACGGGCGGAGCCGACGGGCGGGGCGGCCGCGGCGCCCAGGCTCAGCGGTGGGGGTGCTTGAAGGACTCGAGGAGCTGGACCCGGGTGGACTCCAGGCGGTAGGCGAGGATCTCGGCGACGATCCGCATCAGCGACAGGCCCAGGCCCGCGTCCTCCTCGGACAGTTCGAGGACCGGCGCGGCCTCGAACTCGTAGGCCCGGACGGGGCTGAACGCCACCGCCCCGAAGTCCCACTCGTGCGGCGGGAACAGCCAGGACCAGCCCAGCAGGTCACCCGCGCCCAGGCTCGCCACGGTCACCCGTCGCAACTGCGTGACCTGCTGGTACAGGTCGACGCGTCCGGAGCGCACCACCCAGAAGCGGTCGGCGACCCCGCCCTCCTCGAAGATCGGGGCGTCCTCCGGGAAGGAGACCTCCCGGGCCAGCGTCATCAGCCGTTCCCGGCGTTCCGGAGTCAGCGCGGTCAGCAGTTTGATCGGCTTGGTCATCACGACGCTCCTCGCCGGCCGGGCGGACTACGGACACACACCCCTCCCCCATTGTCAGCGGGTCCCCCCGACGGGAGCACTTCGAACGGGTGAAGGGTGGGGAAAGGCGGTGAGGGCCTCGGGCAGGCCGGGGAGCGGGCTTGCGACGACCGGGGAGCGGGCGGGCGACGGCCGGGGAGCGGGCGGGCGACGGCCGGGCGCGGAACGCAAAAGACCCCGACCGGACGGGGGAGACCGGTCGGGGTCGCACAAGGGTACGACGATGACGTCGTATGGGTGAAGCTTAAACCATCCCCACCCCTTCGGACGAATCAGCGTCCGGGATGTGATCGTCGTCCCACTCGGGGAACCCGGAGCCGATGAGCGAACCGCACCTGCCGGACGGCGCACCGGTCGAGCTCTACCTCGACCTGCTGCGTCTCCGACTGAGCCCCGAGGAGTACGACCTCCTGCTCCGCCTGGTCCGGCCCGCGCTGCGGGCGCTCGGTGAGGACGTCGACCTGGCCGATCTCGGCCCGGACGGCGACTGCCCCGACGAGGGTCCGGTGCCGCAGGAGATCCGTGACGAGGCCGCCCTGGTGATCGCCGCAGCGGTCACCGGCCGTCTCGACAACGTCCTGATCGAACTCGACTACGAGGACACCGGTCCCATCCGGGTCGTCACCGACGCGGCCAGTGCCGCCGACCCGGAGCGCCGCCGCGAGATCGCCGACTCCCTGCTGCGCCGTCGCCGCGAGGACGAGGAGCTGCGCGGGATCGCGGAGGCCAGCGACCTGCCCACCGACTTCTGACCGGTTCCGGTTCCCGCCGGGACCGGCGCCCGCCGGCCACCGACCGCACCGCACCGACCTCGCCGACCTCACCGGGCTTCGGGACTCCCCCGAGGCCCGGTTCTTCGTGGCCCGGTTCATCATGGCCCGGATCATCGTGAAGGTCAGGCCGCCTGTCGGCCCCGTGGCCGCAGCGGGACCTCCAGCGGTCGTGCGAGGCCGGTGACGGCGTCGTCCAGCCGCCCCAGGTGGCCCAGCACGCGGTAGGTGACCTGGCCGTACCGGGCCCGGGCGCCCGAGCCGGGCTCGAGCAGCGAGGCGATGCTGGCGCCGGTCTCCAGCTCCCCGGCGTCCTTGCGCCCCTCGACGTGCGCCGCGACGGTGTCGATGTTGCGCAGGATCCGCTCCCCCGCCCCGGCCAGCCGGGGGTCGGCGGCGATCGCGGTCTGGCTGGGCAGCAGTTCGGCCGTCGCGGCGAGGGACCGCGCGTGGTAGGCGCAGGTCTCCAGCTGGGCGACGACGTAGCGGGCGGTGTCGCGCCGGTTGCGCAGCGGGGTGATCGGGTGGGTCAGCGGCTGGGTGGAGGAGCGCAGGTCGCCCAGCGCCTCGTCCAGCTCCCTGGCCTGGTCCAGCAGGTCCGCCGAGGGGCCGCCGCTGAGCTGTCGGACGGCGGACCCGGTGACGTCCGCGAGCCGCTCCAGCACCGTCACCAGGAGCTCGTCGGTACGGTGCGCGGTGCGCACCGGCAGGACCAGGACCGCGGCGGCCAGTCCGCAGGCGGCTCCGAGCGCCGTCTCCCCCAGACGCAGCACCAGGACGTCCAGGCTGTAGGTGTTCAGCAGCGTGTAGAGCAGCCCGAGCATCGCCGTGACGAAGAACGACATCAGCGTGTACGAGAGCCGCGCCAGGTAGTGCGTGAGGAAGACCAGCACCAGGACGAGCGCGAAGGCCAGCGGCACCCGCTGGCCGACCAGCCCGGCCAGCACGATGCCGGCCACCACGCCGAGCATCGTGCCCAGCAGGCGGCGGTATGCCTTGACCAGGATCTCGCCGGTGGAACTGGTGTTGACGAAGACGATCCAGCAGGCGAGCACCGCCCAGTACCAGCGTTCCTGGGACAGCAGCTCGCCGCCGGCGATCGCGAGGACGGAGCCGACGGTGACCTGGACGGCGGTGCGGGTGGTGGGCCGGTCCAGGCCGGTGCGCTCCTCGTCCCGCTCGTCCTCGTCGGTCTCGGCGACGGCGATGGCGGCGTCCTCGGCCTCGATCTCCTCCCGGCTGCGGGCGGTCTCGGGGCTGTCGTCGCTGTCGTCGGCGCTCCCGCCCAGGGCGATCCGCAGGCCCAGCACGGCGCGGGCGGCCTCGCCGATGCCGCGGAAGACGTCGCGGACCGCGGCGGACGCCCGGTCGGGCAGTTTGTCGTCGTCGCGGTAGCCGAGCAGCCGGTTGCGCAGCTGGGCGAGGCCGGTGCCGCGGTGCTCGTCGGCCGAGCGCAGCACCAGGGTGCGCAGGGCGCGCAGGTCCCGGTGGAGGGCCTCGGCGGCCCGGTCCCGCACGGGCTGGAGGCCGCTCTCGGGCAGCGCGGCGCCGGGCAGGTGGAGGGTGAGGGTGTCGGCACGGGCGGGGGCGCCGGCGCGTTCGGTCATCCGCGCGGTGAGGATCAGCAGGCCGAGCCGTTCGGCGGCGATCTCGGCGTCGGCGATGCGGCGCTGCACCAGGGAGGCGGCCCGGTCGTCGGGGGTGCCCTCGGTGAGCCGGCCCTGGATCATCATGGCCGTCTCGTGGAGGCGGGCGGTGCGGCCGCGGAGCTGGTCGAGGGCCTTGTCGACCTGGTCGGGTCCGGCGTCCAGCAGCTCGATCTGGGCGCTCACCAGCTGGGCGAAGCGGGCCCGGAAGGCCGCGCGCAGCCTTCCCAGGACCTGTTCGGGGCCGGCCTGGACGACGCCGAAGCGGATCAGCGCGCTGCAGGCGAAGCCGGCTCCCACGGGCCAGTACAGACCGGGCAGTCCGGCCGTGCCGACGCCGAGGAACTGGGAGAGGAAGTACGACTGGAAGCCGATCATGCCGAGGGCGAAGCCCCGGTCGCCGAAGCGGCGGCAGTAGACCGCGCCGAAGATCAGCACGACGAAGACGACGGTGCCGACGAAGGTGCCGCTGAGGAGGGTGCCGAGCGTCAGCGCCAGCCAGGCCGCGGGCAGGCCCGCCGCGAGGGACAGGGCCTGTCCGCGCCGGTCCTTCTCGCGGACCGCGAAGGTGGCCACCATGGCGGCCATCGCGCCCGCCACCAGCTGTTCGACGCTCGCGCCGAACACGCCCACCACGCCGAGCGTGAGGGCGAGCGAGCCCACGGTGCGCAGTCCGGCCGTCAGGCGCAGCAAGCCGGGGTCGGACGCGGCGACCCGGTCGCGGAAGGCGGACCGGCCCGCTCGCGCCCGGGCCGCCCTCCTCACGCCTCGCGCAGCTGGTGCCGCTCGACGCGCTCGCGGAGCTGCTCGGGCGACAGATAGGCGTCGGTGTACTCGAAGTCCTTCAGGGTGGCCGGCTTGCGCGACTGGAAGCCGGTGCGGACGAAGTCGTCGCCGGCCACCGCGTTCAGCGCCCAGTTGGTGGCCACGCGGGCCTTGGCGACTCCCGTGCGCAGCGCCATCCAGTGGTAGCCGCGGGCCACCGCGAGGGCGGGCAGGCCCTTCAGCTCCACGCCCAGCGGCCGGGAGACGGCGTCCTTGCCGCCGAGGTCGACGACCAGGCCCAGGTCCTTGTGGACGTAGGGCCGCAGGGGCTGGTTGCGGATCCGCGCGATGACGTTGTCGGCGGCGACCTTGCCCTGCCGCATGGCGTGCTGCGCGGTGGGCGGGCAGACGGCGCCCTCCTCCCCCTTGGCGAGGTCGGGCACGGCGGCGGCGTCCCCCAGGGCGAAGACGTCCGGGCAGCCGGGCGCCTTCATCTCGGCGTCGACCACCATCCGGCCGCGGGAGGTCTCGCAGCCGAGCGTGGACATCAGCGGGCTGGCGGCGACGCCGGCGGTCCAGATGAGGGTGTGGCTGGGCACCACGCGTCCGTCGGTGAAGGTGACCTCGGTGTCCGACACCTTGGCGACGGACACGCCGAGGGAGACCTCGATGCCGCGCCGGCGCAGGATGCCGAGCGCGGTCTCGCCGAGCCTCTCACCGAGCTCGGGCATCAGCCGCGGCGCGATGTCGATCAGGTGCCACTTGATCAGACCGGGGTCCAGGCGCGGGTAGCGCTTGACCGCGTTGTGGGTGAGCCGCTGCAGGCAGGCCGCCGTCTCGGTGCCGGCGTATCCGCCGCCGACGACGACGAACTGCAGCCGGGCGGCCCGCTCCGCGGGGTCCTGGCTGGCGTCGGCGAGGTCCAGCTGCTGGATGACGTGGTCGCGGACGTAGGCCGCCTCGGCGAGCGTCTTCATGCCCCGGGCGTGCTCGGTCAGGCCGGGGATGTCGAAGGTGCGGGTGACGCTGCCGGGCGTGAGCACCAGGATGTCGTAGGGCTCGTCGATCAGCTCGTCGGTGACGGTGCGGATGACGCAGATCTTCGCCTTGCTGTCCACTCCGATGGCGCCGCCCGGGATGATCCGGGTGCGGTAGCGGCTGCTGCGGCGCAGCGAGGACGCGACGGACTGGGGGGTCAGCACGCCGGAGGCCACCTGCGGCAGCAGGGGCAGGTAGAGCTGGTAGGAGAACGGCGCCACCAGGGTCACGTCGGCCTCGTCGGGGCCGAGCTTCCTCTCGAGGCGGCGGACGCACTCCACTCCCGCGAAGCCCGCGCCCACCACCAGGATCCTGGGTCGTGTCACGACGGCCACCTTTCTGCGGCTCCTGGGTCGGCTGTTCGGTCTGTGCGATCAACAGGGTCCGAATGCCCCCGAAGGTTCCTTTGATCCCACCCTGATCCGAGGTGTTTCGCCACTCGGGACCTGCCTTCGGGGCCCGGCGGCTCAGCGGCCGCGTCTGAGGGAGCCCCATTCCTCCCGGTGGCGGGCCACCTCGGTGCGCGCGGCCTCGATCACCTCGTCGCCCAGCCAGCACAGCGGTGACACGTCGACGACCAGCGGCTCGTTGTCCGGGCCCCGGCCGGTCTCGGTGCCCTTGAGCACCCAGGGCCGTACCTGCGGCCCCTTCTCCCGGGGCAGGTGCTCGTAGTCGTACACCCGTCGCGCCGCCCACAGGACGAGCGGGCGGTCGTCCCACCACTTCTCCACGTCCAGCGGGTTGGCGGACAGTCCGGGCATGGCGATGCCCGTCAGTTCGTCCCTGCTGGACGTGGCGGCGATGTCGACGTCCGGCCCCTTCGACCAGCGGAGGTACAGCCCGTCGTGCCGCTCGAGCAGCGACGCCAACTCCTCGAGGGACCGCAGCACGGGCAGGCCCGCCTGGTCGGCGCTCTCCACGCGTGATCACCTCCCGTAGAGCTCCGGGGTACCCGGCGACCGCCCGTGGAATCCACCCCTTCGGGCAGGTCAGGCCACCTCGCGTGCGGCCGCGCGGCCTGCGGCCCGGCCGGAGAAGAGGCAGCCGCCGAGGAAGGTCCCCTCCAGCGCGTTGTAGCCGTGGACGCCGCCTCCGCCGAAACCGGCCACCTCGCCGGCCGCGTAGAGGCCCTCGACCGGGGCGCCGTCGGGGCCCAGGGCGCGGGAGTCCAGGTCCGTCTGGATGCCGCCGAGGGTCTTGCGGGTGAGGATGTGCAGCTTGACGCCGATGAGCGGTCCGGCCTCCGGGTCCAGGACGCGGTGCGGCGTGGCCACCCGGCCTAGCCGGTCGCCGAGGTAGCGGCGGGCGTTGTGGATGCCCTGGACCTGGGCGTCCTTGCTGTACGGGTTGGCCAGCTGCCGGTCGCGCTCCTCGATCTGCCGGCGCACCTCGGCCGCGTCGAGCAGCGGTTTGTCGGTGAGGGCGTTCATCTTCACGATCAGTTCCTCGATCGTGTCGGCGACCACGAAGTCGGCGCCGTGCTGCTTGAACGCCTCGACGGGTGCGGGGGCGCCCTTGCCGAGGATGCGCTCCCTGAGGAAGGCCTTGCGGTCCTTGGCGGTGATGTCGGGGTTCTGCTCGGAGCCGGAGAGCGCGAACTCCTTCTCGATGATCTTCTGGGTGAGGACGAACCAGGAGTGGTCGTGCTCGGCAAGGTCCGCGGTGGTCCGCAGGTGGCGCAGGGTGCCGAGGGTGTCGTAGCCCGGCAGGTACGGGGCGGGCAGGCGCCGCCCGAGGGCGTCGAGCCAGATCGACGACGGGCCGGGCAGGATGCGGATGCCGTGGCCCGCCCAGACGGGGTCCCAGTTGCGCACGCCCTCGGTGTAGTGCCACATCCGGTCGCGGTTGACCAGCCGCGCCCCCGCCGACTCGGTGATCCCCAGCATCCGGCCGTCCACGTACGCGGGGACGCCGGTGACCATCTCGGCGGGTGCGGCGCCCAGCCGCTCGGGCCAGTACCGGCGGACGATGTCGTGGTCGGCGCCGATGCCGCCGGAGGTCACCACCACGGCCTGCGCCCGCAGTTCGAACTCCCCGACGGCCTCGCGGCTGGAGGCGACGCCGCGCGGGGCGTCGTCGTCGGCCAGCAGGGTGCCGCGCACACCGCGCACCGCGCCCTGCTCGACGACCAGTTCGTCGACCCGGTGCCGGTGACGGAAGGTGAGCAGTCCGTCCTGGTAGGCATGCTGGGCGTACTTCACGAAGGGCGCGACCACGCCGGTGCCGGTGCCCCAGGCGACGTGGAAGCGCGGCACCGAGTTGCCGTGCCCGCCCGCGCGCAGGTCGCCGCGCTCGGCCCAGCCGACGGTGGGCAGGAAGCTGATGCCGTGCCCGTCCAGCCAGGAGCGCTTCTCCCCCGCGGCCCACTCGACGTAGGCGCGGGCCCAGCGCAGGGCCCAGGAGTCCTCGTCGTCGGTGCGGTCGAAGGCGGCGCTGCCCTGCCAGTCGCTCCACGCCAGCTCGAAGGAGTCCTTGACGCGCATCCGCCGCTGCTCCGGGGAGTCGACGAGGAACAGCCCGCCGAAGGACCAGTAGGCCTGGCCGCCGAGGTTGGCGGGGTTCTCCTGGTCCACCAGCACGACCTTGCGTCCCTGACGGGTGATCTCGTGGGCGGCCACCAGACCCGCCAGGCCGGCTCCGACGACTATGACGTCCGCGTCCATGACGGTGTCCCCTTCACTGCGTTGCTGTTTCTGCCTCTGCGGTGGCGCCTCTTCGGCACCGCACCGGCGCTGCACCTCGCCGCGTGCGCGCGTCCGCGGTGCCCACGGCGTGTGCGGTGGGCGCTCGGCAATCTAACCCGTGACCTGCGGCGCGGGGAACCTGTGCGACCTTCTTCAGGCGGCGGGCCCGGGCGGGACGACGGCCACCGGGCAGGGGGCGTGGTGGATCACCGCGTCGGCCACCGAGCCGAGCCGGCTGCCGACCGCGGAGCGGTGCGCGCGTCGGCCGACGACCGTCAGACGGGCGCCCGCCGACGCCGACAGCAGCACCTCGCCGGCGCTGCCCATCTCGACGTGCTCGGTCACCGGCACGTCCGGGAAGCGCTCACGCCAGGGGGCCAGGGCGGTGCTCAGCGCCTTGCGCTCGAACGGCACGGGGCCGCCCGCCTCGTCCAGCAGCCGCAGCGAGCCGGGGCTGTAGGCGAAGACCGGGGGCAGTGCCCAGGCCCGCACGGCGCGCACCGGCGCACCGCAGGCGGCGGCCGTCTCGAAGGCGAAGCGCAGCGTCCCGGCGCTGTCCTCCGGCTCGCCGTGCTGTCCGACGACGATCTCGCCGGCAGCCCCGGCGCCGGCCTCGGCGTTCTTGTCGCCCCTGGCGCCGCTGTCGTCCCCGTTGGCCCCGTTGGCCCCGTTGTCCTTGACGTCCGCGCGGACCAGGACGACCGGCAGACCGGCCTCGGCGATCACCTGCCGGCCGACGGAGCCGAGCAGGAAGCCGAGGAACAGGCCCCGTCCCCGGGAGCCGAGGACCAGCATCCCGGCGCCCTCGGATGCCTCCAGCAGCCCCTCGGGGGCCTCGCCCCGGCCGATGTGGGTGCTCACCGTGAGACCCGGGTGGCGTTCGGCCAGGCCGCGGACCGAGTCCTCGACGCCCTGCCGCACCCACCTCTCCTGCTCGTCGCTGCTGCCGCTGCGCTCCTCGGCGCCGCTCACCCGGCGCGGCTCCCACACGTGGGCCACCCGAAGCTCGGTCCCGCGCCGGCCCGCCTCGACGGCGGCCCACTCCAGCGCTGCCAAGCTCTCCGGGGTTCCGTCCACTCCCGCGGCGATCGGACGGGTCATCAGCTGCCTCCCTGCTCACGGCTCTCGGCCGCGGTCGTGTCTGCGCACTGGCTGGGCACCAGTCTGGACCACGCCTACCCCAAGATCACGGCGCGCCCCCCGCCACCCGTGCGGCGAGCGCCCGCAGGACGCCCCCGCGGGCGGCGCCCACCGTGATCTCCAGCCGTACCGGAGGGCCGCCTGACCGCGGGCCGCAGCCGGCCGACGAGGTCGTCCCCCTCAGCGACCCTCAGGGGTCGCTCCGGTGCGGGCAGGGTGCAGGACGGGGGCGCCCAGGCCGGTCCGTCCGTCATGTCCGTCACCCGTCCGCCGCTCCCGTCGGTCCCGTCACTCCCGTCGGTCCGTCGGTCTGCACGTCCCGGCCCCGGCCCAGGTCGGGTCGGGGGCCGGGAGGGCCCTGTTCAGGGCAACGACGCAGGGGCCGGGGGCGGTTCCGCTCAGCCGCCCCCGGCCGCATCGACGCTACCTGCGCCAGGGGCCGGTGACCGCGAAGGTGGTGCCCGGGTCGTAGCAGTTGACGTACATGGTCCCGCCGTCGGGCGAGAAGGCGACGCCGGCGAACTCGCCCCACTCGGGGGTCTCCTCGGTGCCGATGTTCTGGGCGTTGCGCGCCATGGTGTACACCTGGCCGCGCCGCGTCACGCCGAAGACGTGCTGGGCCCCGCTGCCGTCCTCGCAGACCATCAGGGACCCGCCGGGCGCCAGACAGATGTTGTCGGGGGAATCGCCCGGCAACTGGACGTCCGACCCGGGACCGAAGACGATCACCAAGGTGAGGCGGCGGGCGCCCGGGTCGTAGCGCCACACCTGACCGTGGTGGTCCGCGCCCGATCCCTCGCCGGTGCGTGCGTAGGAGGAGACGAAGTAGACCGAGCGCCCGCCCCAGTAACAGCCCTCCAGCTTCTGTCCGCGGGTGACGCCGCCAGAGCCGTAGTCCTGAAGGCGGGTCGGTGTCTGCGCGGCCAGCGGGTCGGGGACGTCCACCCACTCCACGCCGCCGAAGCTCGCCCCCGGTTCGTCGACCACGGACAGGTCGGGCAGGTCCGGCACGCGCATGGCCTGGAGGCGGCCGCCGGCGCGCAGCGACCCCAGGCGGCCCTCGGGCCGGCGCGGCAGGAAGCGGTAGAACAGGCCGAACGGGGCGATGAAGGCGTCCTCGGTCTCGTAGACGATGCCGTGGACGGGGTCGACGGCGACCGCCTCGTGCTGGAACCTGCCCATCGCGGTGAGCGGCACCGCCCCGCTGCGCCGCGGGTCTGCGGGGTCGACCTCGAAGATGAAGCCGTGGTCCTTGGCGTAGCCCGCGACCCCCGCCTTGTCCTCGGTCTCCTCGCAGGTCAGCCAGGTCCCCCAGGGCGTGGGCCCGCCGCTGCAGTTGACGGCGGTGCCGGCGATCGCGACCCGCTCGTCCACGACGGCGCCGCCGGGGCCGTCCAGAGTGAGCAGGGTGCAGCCGCCCTTGGCCGCCGGGTCGTAGGTCAGGCCGTCGACGGTGGGGACGCCGAGCGCGGCGGTGACGCGGTTCTCGTGGTTGCGGACGAGGTGGACGCGGCCCTTCCTGCCGGGCAGCGCCGTCATGCCGTCACAGTGGGAGGGCACCGGGCCCTCCCCGGAGCGCAGGGCGTCGCCCTCCCGGGAGAGCACCCGGTAGCGGAAACCTTTCGGCAGGTCGAGCAGGCCGTCGGGGTCGGGCACCAGCGGGCCGTACCCGTTCTCGGTGAGCGGCAGGGCGGAGGCAGCCGACGCGGAGAACAGCTCCGCTACGGCCCCCGAAACCACGATGCCCGCTCCAAGTGCACCGGAGCGGGCGAGCATCTGACGTCGTGTGGCGGACATGAGCGACCTTCCTGTTGGCGGACAGGACTGTGATCAGCCGTGTGTACCACGTCACTCGGGCGCTCGGGAACCACGCCTGCCTCACCGGCGCGGTCGGGCCTCCTCCGGCAGGCGGTGGGCCAGGACGTAACCCTGGGGGCCGCGTTCCTGTCCGTCCGGCTCACGGACCAGCTGTGCCTCCACGGTCAGTCCCGCCTGCGCCAGCACCCGCTCGACCAGTTCGGGCCGGGCCCAGTGGACCTCGAGAGAGAGGTCGTGACCGTAGGCGTGCGTGAGGTTGCGGCGCAGTGCGCCGGCCTTGAACGCGAGGAGCATCGTGCCGCCGGGGGCCAGGACGCGGTGGAACTCCGTGAACAGACGCGGGAGCTCCTCGGGCGGGGTGTGCACGGTGGAGTACCAGGCGCAGACGCCCGCCACCGAGGCGTCCTCCAGGTCGAGCGCCGTCATGTCGCCCACCTCGAAGCGCAGCACCGGGTGGTCCCGGCGGGCGACGCGGATCATCTCCGGGGAGAGGTCGACGCCGAAGACGTCGAGGCCGAGCCGGTGGAGGTGGGCGGTGACGCGCCCGGGGCCGCAGCCGAGCTCGGCGACCGGCCCGCCGCCCCGGGCCAGCACCCGGTCGGCGAAGGCGGCGAGCATCGCCCGGTCGAAGGGCTTGTGCGACAGCTCGTCGCAGAGCAGTTCGGCGTAGTCCTCGGCGACGGTGTCGTAGGACGCGCGGGTGTCCTGCAGGCGCGCGGCAGAGCTGTCCGGCGCCCACTTCGTCTCGGTCATGGCGGGCCATCGTAGTGTCCGGAGCCCCGTCCCGTGACCGAAATCCGACTCTGCGTGCGATCGGCCGGCGGACGCCCGCGCACACCCCTCGTGACCTGCGCCGCACGGGCGTCCGGGCGCTGCGGGCGCGGGCGCCGTGGACGCGCGCCGCCCCGCGGGCACCGAGTCCTGGCGTCGTCCGTCACCTTCCGGCAGCGGCCGCGGCTCCGGTCGCGCCAGGCGTGTTAGCCTCGGCCACGGTCGCCCCGCGCGGCCCCGGACGAGGACGCCGTACCCGGTGAGGACAAGACGGCGTACGACCTCTGTCGCCTCGTCCGAAGGGTTCCACTGTCGTGACCGCCTGGCTCGTGCTCATCGTGTCCGGACTGCTCGAAACCGTCTGGGCCGTCGCCCTGAACGCCTCGCGCGGGTTCTCCCGCCTCATCCCCTCCCTGATCTTCGCCGTAGCCCTGCTGCTCAGCATGGGCGGGCTGGCCTTCGCCATGCGCTCGATACCGATCGGCACCGGTTACGCGGTGTGGGTCGGCATCGGCGCCGTCGGCACCGCGCTCTACGGGATGCTCTTCCTGCACGAGCCCGCCACCGCTGCCCGGCTGATCTGCCTCGCCCTGATCGTGGGCGGGGTGGTGGGACTCAAGTTCCTGCACTGACGCCCGGCGGCCGCTGCCGCCCGACCGGGTACGGCGCACCGCCGGCACCCGGCGGCGCGCCGCCACGCGGGCGCTCAGGCGTCCCGGCGGCGCACCGCCCACCAGCCCGCGGCCAGTGCCGCGGCCGCCCACAGGGCGGTCACGCCCAGGCCCTCCCAGGGGCCGAGCGGTCCGGGCGGGGTCTCCCGGAAGAAGTGACTGCCGGCCCGGTCGGGCAGGTAGGCGCCGATCCCGCCGGCCGCGTCCCCGAGCACGAAGGAACCGACCAGGACGAACGGGACCAGGATGCTCAGCGCGCCGACCGCGCTGCGCAGCAGGAAGGTGAGACCGGCGGCGAACAGCGTCATCAGCACCAGGTAGAGCGCCCCTCCGACGCAGGCCCGCAGCACTCCCGGGTGGTGGAGGCCGATGGCGTGGTCGCCGAGGAAGGACTGGCCGACGAGGAAGGTCACGAAGGTCGTCGGGACGCACACCAGCAGGGAGGTGACCGCTATCACCCCGGTCTTCGCCCCGTACAGGAGTCCGCGGCGCGGCACGGCCGCCAGCGACACCCGCAGGGCGCCCTCCCGGTACTCCGACGACACCGCGGTGGCCCCGTAGGCCAGCGCGGCGACCTGCGCGAAGTTCAGCGTGTAGAAGGCCTCCTTCGCCTGCTGTCCCCCGTCGGCCGCCTCCGCCTCGCCGATGGTGGAGTACGTCAGGACGGTGAGGGCCGTCGTGACCAGGAGGATCGCCAGCAGGGAGCCCCAACTGGCCCGCACCGAACGGATCTTTATCCATTCGGAGCGGAGCACGGGTGCGACGGTCGCGACGGACATGGTCAGGCCTCCTGAGGGCTGGTCGTGGTGCGCGGGGACATGGCGGCGAACTGGGCCGAGGCGGAGGTGAGGGCCAGGTAGGCGTCCTCCAACGACACGCGCAGATCGGTGAGTTCGAGGACGGGTATGCCCTCCTTCGCGCTCACCGCCCCGACCTCCTCGGCCGTGGCGCCCTCGACGGTCCACCGGCCGTTCTCCGCCTCGCGCATCGTGTGGCCCCGGGCGGCCATGCTCGCCCGCAGGCGCACCGGGTCGCTGGTGCGGACCTGCACCCGCACGGCGGAGTTGCGGTCGATGAACGCGTGCGTGCCGACGTCGGCGAGCAGCCGCCCCCGGCCCAGCACCACCAGGTGGTCGGCGACGGCGGAGGTCTCGTTCATCAGGTGGCTGGACATCAGCACCGTGCGGCCCTCGTCGGCGAGCCGGCGCAGCAGCTGCCGCATCCACACGAAGCCCTCCGGGTCGAGGCCGTTGGTCGGCTCGTCCAGCATCAGCACCGGCGGGTCGCCGAGCAGGGCGGCGGCGATGCCCAGGCGCTGGCGCATGCCGAGCGAGAAGGTCCTGACCCGGCGCCCGGCGACCGGGGCGAGCCCGGCCTCCTCCAGGACCTCGTCGACACGGCGCGCCGGGATGCGGTTGCTCGCGGCGAGGTGGCGCAGGTGGTCGCGGGCGGTGCGCGAGGGGTGGGCGGAGTGGGCGTCCAGCAGGGCTCCGACGGTGCGCAGCGGGGTGGCGAGGGTGGTGTAGTCCCGGCCGCCGACGGTGGCGGTGCCGGAGGTCGGGCGGTCCAGGCCGAGGACCAGACGCATGGTGGTGGACTTGCCCGCGCCGTTGGGGCCGAGGAAGCCGGTCACCCGGCCGGGTTCGACGGTGCAGGTGAGGTCGTCCACCGCTCTGGTCACCGCTCGGCGGGCGCCGTACTCCTTGGTCAGGGCGGTCAGCTCGATCGTGGTCATGTCCCCAGCCTGTCGCCGGGAGGCTGTGGGGCCATCCCCGGCCGGAGGGGTTCGTCTCCCCCATGCGGGGGAGGGCCCGGCGGCGGTCCCTCTGACAGCATGACCGGGTGCCTCGTCTCCTTCGGCCGCTGACCCGCGCCGTCACCTACACCCGGTGGCTGCACATGGTGGTCACGGTGATCCTGCCGCTCGTGCTGGCCCTGGTCTTCCCCGGGCTGGTGGACCCCACCCCGGCCGACTGGCTGCTGATCTACCTGCAGCCGGCGCCGCTGCTGGTGCTGCTCGGCGTCCTGGTCCCGGCGGTGCGTACCGCCGAGGGGCTGCAGGCGCGGCTGATGCTCTTCCCCGGTCCGCACGCCAGGGACGGGTCGGGCAGGGCGGGCGACGACCACGGCGTCTCCGCCGCGCCGTCGGCCTCGTGGAACGACCGGATGCGCACCGTGGTCTGGCTGGCGCTGCGGCTGGAGGTGGGGTGCGCCGTCGCGATGGTGTCCAACCTGCTGGCCGGCCTGTGCCTGTCGCTGGTCGGGGCGGCCTTCGGCGACCCGGGGGTCTCCTCCGCGTTCCGGATGCCGGGCACCGCCTGGTGGTACGGACTGCTGGCCGTGCTGGACCTGGCCGTGCTGCTGGCCTTCGTCACGGCGGCGGGCGCGCTGATGGCGTGGGCGGCCAGGGCGCTGCTGGGGCCGTCCGCCAAGGAACGGCTGGCCCGGCTGGAGGAGCGGACCGAGCAGTTGCTGGAGCGCAACCGCATCGCCCGGGAGCTGCACGACTCCATCGGGCACGCGCTCACCCTGGCGGTGGTGCAGGCGGGGGCGGCACGGGCCGCGGGCGACGCCCGTTTCACCGAGCAGGCGCTGGGCGCCATCGAGGAGACCGGCCGGGCGGCGCTGGAGGACCTGGAGCGGGTGCTGCTGGTGCTGCGCGACCCGGAGCGCCCGGCCGGCTCCCGGCCCGGCCTGGGAGAGGCGGACCGGCTGCTGGAGTCGGCCCGCTCCTCGGGCGCCCGGGTGGACGCCGAGGTGGCGGGACCGCTGGACACGGTGGCGGGGCCGGTCTCCCGCGAGGGGTACCGGATGCTGCAGGAGGCCCTGACCAACGCGGTGCGCCACGCGGGGTCGCTGCCGGTGGGCGTGCGGCTCGCGGTGGAGGGGGCCCGGCTGCGGATAGAGGTCCGCAACCCGCTGCCCGAGGCGGGAGCAGCGGCCGGGCTGCGCGGCGGCGGCACCGGCCTCCGCGGTATTCGGGAGCGGGCCGCGCTGCTGGGCGGCGAGGCGTCCGCCGGGCCCGAGGAGGGGCTGTGGGTGCTGCGGGTCGACCTGCCGGCCGGGTGATCTACGCTGTGCCGATGCCGCTCACCGTGCTCCTGGTCGACGACGAACCGCTCGTGCGGATGGGCCTGCGGGCCGTGCTGGAGGCCGGGCCGGGCATCGAGGTGGTCGGCGAGGCGGCGGACGGCGCCGCGGTGATCCCGCTGGTGCGGAGCCTGCGCCCGGACGTGGTGATGATGGACGTACGGATGCCGCTGATGGACGGCATCGAGGCGACCCGCGCGGTGCTGCGGTCGGTCGACGAGCCGCCGAAGATCCTGGTGGTCACCACCTTCGAGAACGACGAGTACGTGTACGGCGCGCTGCGGGCGGGCGCGGACGGCTTCCTGCTCAAGCGGGCCCGTCCCGCCGAGATCGTCGGCGCGGTGCGGCTGGTGGCCGAGGGCGACTCCCTGCTCTTCCCGGCGGCGGTACGGCAGTTGGCGGCCGAGTACGGGGCTACGCGCGGCAACGCCGAGGCGCGGGCCCGGCTGGAGCGCGCGGAGCTGACCGAGCGGGAGGCGGAGGTGCTGCGGCTGATGTCCCGCGGCCTGTCCAACGCGGAGATCGCCGGCCGGCTGGTGGTGGGCACCGAGACGGTGAAGTCCCACGTCAGCGGGGTGCTCGCGAAGCTGGGGGTGCGGGACCGCACGCAGGCGGTCATCGCCGCGTACGAGTCGGGGTTCGTGTCCCCGGGCTGAGGCGGCGAGGGCGACCGCCCTGTGCGGGGGCCCGGACTCAAGCCTCGGCCCGGCGTCAGCCCTGGCGGTCAGCCCTGGGTCTTGGCCCTGGGTCTTGGCCCTGGGTCTTGGCCCTGGGTCTCAGCCCTGGGAGTCCTGCGGCTTGGCGTCGATCTCCCGCAGCCGCTCGTCCTTCAGCTCGGTGCGCGCCTCGGTGCGGTGGCCGCGGGCGATGTAGTCGCGGACCACCAGTTCGACGGCGTCCTGCGGGGAGCCGGCCCCGGAGAGGACCATCACCTCCACGACGAGTTCGGCGTCCAGGCTGACGGCGACCTTGGCCACGGCACTCCCCCCTGTCCGCCCGCCGGGCGGCGGGCTCCGTCCGGACTCTAGCCGTCTCGCCGCGCCGGGACGACCGCCCTGGCGATGTCGCCGGGCAGGTCGCTCGCCTCGGCGAGGAGGGACCCGTCGGCGGCCCAGACGCCCGAGCGTCCGGAGGTGCGGTCGAAGCCGCCGCCGGTGGGCCCCGCGAAGGCCGCGGTGGCGACCCAGACGCCGTGGTCGGCGGCGGCCCGGCGGGCCCGCTCGCCGTGCACCTCGGCCTCGGCCTCGGAGTGCACCACGCCGGCCACGTAGCCGTCCATGCCGAGGGCGGCGGTGGCCGCCGCGTGCTCGGGCAGGCCGGTGTCCCGGCAGACCGCGAGCCCCAGCCGGACGCCGTCGACCTCGAGCACCGTCGGCTCGCCGGGCTCGAAGTGGTCGGCCTCGGCGCCGTACAGATGCGTCTTGCCGTACACCACGCGGGCGCCGTCGCCGTCCACGGCGAGGACCCCGATGTGCGGCCCGGGGACCGGCGCGCCGACCAGGGCGAGCGTGCCGGTCTCGGCGCACGCGGCGACGATCGGGGCCAGCCGCTCGTCGTCCGGCCCGACCGGGGCGGCGTCCAGTTCGTAACCGGTCAGGGAGAGTTCGGGGAACACCACGACCCTCGCGTCCGCCGCCCGCACCGCCTCGGCGTGGGCGAGGGCGTTGCCCGCCACGTCGTGGGCCACGGTGCGCGGCTGCGCGACGGCGATGGTCAGCGGTCCGCCGGTCATGGGTGTTCCTCCTGGTCGTCGCCGTTCGTCGGCGCGATCATCATAGGGCCCGGCCGGTAGGCCGACGCGCCCGCGGAACCGGGAAGGAACGGACATGTCGACATAGAGTCCCGTCATGGGTCACTGGCTGTACCGGAACATCGTCGAGCCCGGCAAGCTTCCCCTGCTGCTCGCCCTCACGGCCTTCGTCGTCACCTTCGCGGTCACCCGGCTGGTGACCCGGATGATCCGGGCCGGCCGGGGACCGTTCCGCAACGTCGAGACCGGCGGCGGCGTGCACGTCCACCACGTGGTGCCGGGGGTGGTGCTCACCGTGGCGGGCGGCTTCGCCGCGGTCGCGAGCGGCGACCACGGGTTCGGTGCCTGGGCGGCCGCGGTGGTCTTCGGGGTGGGCGCCGGCCTGGTGCTGGACGAGTTCGCGCTGATCCTCCACCTGGCGGACGTGTACTGGTCGGAGGCGGGCCGCAAGAGCGTCGAGGTGGTGGCGATCACCGCCGCGCTGGCCGGGCTGCTGCTCGCGGGGTTCCTGCCGTTCGGGGTGGACGGCCTCGACGAGGGCGACCGGGAGGGCCGGGGCACCGTGGCCGTCACGGTCGTCGTGCACTTCCTGCTCGCGCTGCTGGCCCTGTCCAAGGGCAAGGCCCGGGTGGCCGTCTTCGGCCTGGTGGTCCCGTTCGTCTCGCTGGTGGGCGCGGTCCGCCTCGCCCGCCCCGGCTCCCCCTGGGCCCGCCGCTTCTACCGCCGTCGACCCCGCACCTCGGCCCGCGCCGAGCGGCGGGCCGAGCGGCACGACCGGCGCTGGTCGGGCCGGCTGCGCACGATGCAGGACTGGATCGGCGGCCGCCCCGACGACGAGGCGCCGCGCTGACGACCTGCCCGTTCCCGGGGTGGTCCTAGGGTCATCCAGTCCGTCGAGAGCATGTGCGAAATCTATGGGTCGCATCGTGCCGGGCCATTCCGACACCTCCGGTGGTGACGGCCGGGGCAGGAGCGGTACCCGGGTGTGCGGTTCAGGCGGGCGGCCCGGGCCGGCGGAAGAGGCCGGCCCAGAGGAAGGGTTCGCCGAACGTTCCCGACCCGGGATCGGGCCGGCGCATCCGGCGGAGTTCCACCTCGGTGAGGTCGGAGAAGATCCACCTCAGGTCGTCGTCGCCGTACGCCACTCCCCCGTGCAGGCCGGCGTCCCGGTAGAGCGCGAGGTCGGGCAGCTCCGTCCCGGAGTTCTCCTCGCCCACGGCGAAGCAGCCGATGCCGAAGGCGCCGCCGGGGGCCAGGAACCGGTCCAGAAAGGCGAGGTAGCTGACCCGGCGGTGCGGGGGCAGGTGGTGGAAGCAGCCCGAGTCGTAGATCAGGTCGTAGGGCCCGTCCAGGTCGCCCTCGGTGAGGGTGAAGGCGTCGGCCCGGTGGAACCGCGCCTCGACGCCCGCCTGTTCGGTGCGCTCCCGGGCCCAGGCGAGCGCCTTCGGGGAGAGGTCCACCGCGTCGACGGCGAACCCGTGCCGGGCGAGCCGCAGCGTGTTGCGGCCCGGCCCGCACCCGAGGTCCAGGGCGCGACCGCCGGCGCCCGGGGCGACCAGGCCGCGGTCCAGCCAGGACGCCAGGCTCTCGTCGGGATCGGCGACGAAGAACGGCACGCCGCGGGAGCGGTCCGCGTAGAACCGGTCCCACCAGTGGGCGCCGTCGTCCGTCCAGCGGTCCGCGCCGGGGGCGAACAGGGCGTCCATCAGCCTCAGTACGTCGTCGGTGGTGCGAACACTGCGCATGCTCCGCGGGGTGCGTTCCATCGCTGAATTCTAGGCAGGGAAGGGGAGTTGACCCAGGTCGGAGCCGTCGGGCGTACCGGCGGGAGGGGCCGTGCGGGCCCGCGCGCGCGGCGCGGTCAGGTGTTCCCACGAGTGCCGCGCCGCACCGCGAGCGGTGCCCCCGGCGGCCGTGACGGCGCCGTTCCGCGAGCCGCCGAGGCCGCCGGTCCGACTTTTTCCGGCGCGCCCCTGAAGGAGGCCCCCTCACCCGGGCCGTGTCGTCGGCCAGGTCACCCTGTCGAGACGGCCCAGCAGTCCGGCCAGGCCGAGGGCGAAGGCCCACAGAAGGATCGGATAGGCCGCGACGCGCTCCATGCCGCCCGTTCCGAGGCCCAGGTCCCGCTGGAGCGCGAGCAGCACGCAGCCGGTCGCCCCGGTGGCCGCCGCGACCACCGCGGCCCGGCGCCACAGCCTCGGGACCCGGTCGGCGAGCCCGACACCGGCCAGGAACAGGGCGACGTTGCCGACGGCGAGCGCCAGCACCGCGCCGAGCACGTGCACGGGCTCGTCGACGTCCGCGGGAGCGAGGCCGGCCAGGGCGAAGCCGCAGGCGGTGGTGGCCAGCGCGGTGCGGGCCACCAGGCCGGCCGGGCCACGCCGCCAGAGGCCGCCGGCCAGCACCACCCCGGCCAGGAACAGCACGCTGAGGGCGATGAAGGAGCCGTTCATCAGGTCGTGCTCCGGCGAGCACACGTAGCGCGGCTCCCGCCCCTGCGGGCCGCAGGTGACGTTCCCCAGGTCGCTGATGTTGTGTGCCGCCCAACTGTAGGGGCGCGGCCACGCGGACTCCACGATCGCGTGGATCACGAAGAACTGCGTCACCCCCACTACCCACGCGGCCTGTCCGAGCCGGTCGCCCACCTGCGCCTCCTCGCACGACGTCGGTGGGACCAGTCGACCAGCCGGCGGGGGCCTGGGCACCCGGGACGGCCCCCGTGCGGGCGGGCGGCTCACCCGTCCGGACCGCCGCGCCGCGGCACCGGCAGCCTCCGCGCGGGAGGGGTCAGCCCTTCCGGGCCTGCTGGAAGCGGATCATGTTGCCGGCGGGGTCGCGGAAGGCGCAGTCCCGCACGCCGTAGTGCTGGTCGGTGGGCTCCTGCAGCACCTCGCCTACACCGGCGGAGCGGATGCGTTCGAAGGTGCCGTCGACGTCGTCGGTGGCGAAGATGACGGCCCGCAGCAGCCCCTTGGCGAGGAGGTCGGCCATCGCCTGCTGGTCGGCGGGCGAGGCGTTCGGGTCGGCGAGCGGCGGCTCCAGCACCACGGAGACGTCGGGCTGCGCCGGGGAGCCGAGGGTCACCCAGCGCATGCTCTCGAAGCCGACGTCGTTGCGCACCTCGAGCCCGAGGGCGTCGCGGTAGAAGGGGAGCGCCTTGTCGTGGTCGTCGACGGCGATGAAGCACTGCGAGAGTCTGATGTCCATGCGCTCCACGCTAGGCGCGGGGGGCGGACTTCGCTTCTCCGTTCCTGATCGGTCGCGTGTACAGCTTGGCGACGCAGGGCGGCACGGCCGCGCCCGCCGAGTGGTCCCTGGCCCGGTAGGCGCTGGGCGTCTCGCCGACCAGCTCGGTGAAGCGCGAGCTGAAGGATCCCAGAGAGGTGCAGCCGACGGCGAAGCAGACATCGGTGACCGACATGTCCCCCCGGCGCAGCAAGGCCTTGGCCCGCTCGACGCGGCGCGTCATGAGGTAGCTGTAGGGGGTCTCCCCGAACGCGGCGCGGAAGCTGCGGGAGAAGTGGCCGGGCGACATCAGGGCGACGGCGGCGAGCGCCGGCACGTCGAGCGGTTCCGCGTAGTCGCGGTCCATGGTGTCCCGCGCCCGGCGCAGCCGGACCAGATCCTCGAGCATCACCCGTCCAGCCTGCCACAACGGCGGGCGGCCGACCGGCGTTCGAGGCCGCTCGCCCTGTTCCGGCAAGGCCGGGGTCGGCGGTGACGTCCGCCGAGCGGCCCGCTCGGCGGTTTTCCGCCCCTTATGTCGGGAACGCGGCGGGCATGGTGCGATTCGGCTACACGATGATGACCGAGCAGGCAGGGCCCCGGGAGCTGGTGGGGCACGTGGTGCGGGCCGAGGAGGTGGGCTACGACTTCTCGGTGACCTCCGACCACTACTTCCCGTGGCTGCGCGAGCAGGGGCACTCCCCGTACGCGTGGGCGGTGCTGGGCGCGGCGGCACAGGCGACCTCGCGGATCCCGCTGATGACGTACGTGACCTGCCCGACCTACCGGTACCACCCGGCGGTGGTGGCTCAGAAGGCGGCGACCCTCCAACTGCTGTCCCAGGGTCGGTTCCGGCTGGGCCTGGGGTCGGGCGAGAACCTCAACGAGCACGTCGTCGGCGAGGGCTGGCCCCCGGTGGACGTGCGGCACGAGCAGTTCGAGGAGGCGGTGGAGATCATCCGCGCGCTCTTCGACGGCGGGCACGTGACCTATCACGGGGAGCACTACCAGGTGGACTCCGCCAAGCTGTGGGACCTGCCCGACCAGCCTCCGCCGATCGGGATCGCCGTGTCCGGGGAGCAGTCCTGCGCCCTGGCCGGCCACTACGCCGACCTGGTGATCGCGACGGAGCCGAAGAAGGACCTGCTGGACCTGTTCGACCAGCACGGCGGCGAGGGCAAGCCGCGGGTCGGGCAGCTGCCGGTCTGCTTCGACCCGGACCGCGAGGCCGCGGTCGCCCGGGCGCACGAGATGTTCCGCTGGTTCGGGCTGGGCTGGAAGGTCAACGCGGAGCTGCCGCATCCCGACTCGTTCGCCGCGGCCACGCAGTTCGTGCGGCCGGACGACGTCGCCTCCTCGATCCCCTGCGGCGACGACCCGGAGGCGTACGTCGAGGCGGTGCGTCCCTACGTCGAGGCCGGCTTCACCGAACTCGCCCTGGTGCAGATCGGCGGGGACGAGACGCAGTACCCGTTCCTGGAGTGGTCCGAGCGGACGCTGCTGCCGGAGTTGCGCAACGCCTTCGGCTGATCGCCCCGCCCGCGGAAGTCGTGGTCATGGCTGCCGTGAGTGGGGGTAACAGGGTGGGCACGGTACATCTCCCGTCCACTCCCCCGGAGGTCTCGATGAAGTCGAGCGCGTTCGTGCACAGGGCCGTTGTGATGCAGCTCCAGTCCGGCGGGAGCGGCGACGACGCCAACCGCTTCGCGGTGCTCGCCCACCTCAGCTACGACATGGAGGACCCGTTCGCGGTCACCGCCACCTTCAGCCATGACGGCCGGGTGCTGGCCCGCTGGCGACTGGCCCGGGAGATGCTCGCCGAGGGCCTGCGCCGTCCGGTCGGCGAGGGCGACGTGCGCTTCTCCCCGCGTTACGCGCGCGGCTGGCACGAGCTGCGGATGGACTTCTACGGGGAGCACAGGGGGGACGGCGAGCGGCACCACGCCGTGGTGCACGCCTGGGCGCCGGCCGTGGAGCGGTTCCTGGAGGAGACGTACCGTGTGGTCGCCCCCGGCGACGAGCAGGTCGAGGTGGACAGCTTCCTCTCGGAGCTCCTGGCCAACGGATGAGACCACGCCCGGGGCGCGGTGCGAGAGCCCCCGGCCGGCGGTCACGCCGGACAGGGCGGACGGAGAAGGAACAGGACGGACGGAAGGCCCGGTCCCGCGGATGGGGACCGGGCCTTCGGCGTGCCGCCCGGGGGCGTTACTTGGAGGTGTAGCGGTAGCGGGTCCACAGCGGGAGCACGAACCAGCACAGGATGTACCAGGAGAGCACCCCCGCGACCAGGTAGGGCACGAAGCCGTCGTGGGTTGCGACGCGGAGCACGAGCAGCAGCGCGGAGGTCATGGTCCCGAGCAGCAGGACCAGGCCGGTGAAGGTCACCCGGGCCGCCCACTGCACGGCCTGCGGTTTCACCCGGCGACCGGAGACTATGCGGTGCAGGGCGACGGGTGCGATGAGCGCGCCGGTCGTCAGCGCGCCGAGGACCACGGTGACGAGATAGATGCGCCGGTCGGTGCTCCCGAGTTCCTCGTAGCCCGGCTGGAAGACGACGGTGAGCAGGAAGCCGAAGAGGATCTGCACGCCGGTCTGGGCGACCCTGACCTCCTGGATCAGCTCGCCCCACTTCCGGTCGGCCGCCTCCTCCTCCGTCTCGTTGCGGCCCTTGTTGAGCTGCCGGCCTATGCCGCCGCTCATGCCGTCCTCGTCCTCGGGTCGGTTACCGCTCACCCTTGCTCCTGTTCGACGGGTACTTCGTACGAGTGCCCCTTCTGCCCGTGATTCCCCAGGCCAAGCAGGCGTGACCGGCCGGTAGGCGGGTCGGCCGGTTTCGGGCCTCGGCGGCGCGGATACCCGTCAGGCTGCAATCAGGCAGGCGATCTGGGCCGAGGGAGTCCGTTGACCATGACCGGCACACAGCTCACCATCACCCTCACCGGAGGGCACTGCTCCGACGCCCAGGCGGTTCTGCGCACGCTGGAGCCCGTCTTCGGGCCTCCGGACTCGCAGCCGAAGGACGAGCACGCCACGGTGCACACCGCGCTCTTCGGGAGCGGCGAAGGCTCCGCTCCCACCCCGCCGGACACCTCGGGACGCACGGGGGTCGCCGATCCGGTGACCGTGACCCTGCAGGGCACGCCCGAGGCGGTCCACAAGGCGGGCGAGACGCTGTCCGCGGCGTTCACGGTCCGCGACCAGGGGACCGTGTCCGGGGACCAGGAGCAGGAGCGGGAGCTGCTCATCGAGGCGTGACCGCGGGCGGCGCGGCACCGCGGGCAGCACGACGCCACAGGCGTACGACGGAGGGCGGGACCGGTCACGGTGACCGGTCCCGCCCTCCGTCGTACCTCCGCCCGGCTACCAGCGGTTCTCGACCTGCTCCTTGATCCTGCGCTCGTAGAGTTCGCGGATCGCCGCCAGCGTCTCCTCGGAGAGCGGAGGCAGGGAGGCCGCCTCGGCGTTGGTGCGGGCCTGCTCCGGGGTGCGGGCGCCGGGGATCACGGTGGTGACGCCGGGCTGCTGCATGATCCAGCGCAGTGCGGCCTGGGCGGGGGTGAAACCGGCCGGGACCAGGCCGGAGAACTCCGCCGCGGCCTCGACGCCCGTGGCGTAGTCGACGCCGGAGAAGGTCTCGCCCTGGTCGAAGGCCTCGCCGTGCCGGTTGAAGGTCCGGTGGTCGTTCTCCGCGAAGACGGTGTCCTTGGTGTACTTGCCGGAGAGCAGCCCGGACGCCAGCGGGACGCGGGCGATGACGCCGACGCCGGCCTCGGCGGCCGCGGGCAGCACCTCGAGCAGCGGCTTCATGCGGAACGGGTTGAGGATGATCTGCACACTGGCCACGTGCGGCCGGGCGATGGCCTCCAGCGCCTCGGCGCAGGTCTCGACGCTGACGCCGTAGGCGGCCGTGCGGCCCTCCTCCACCAGGGTGTCCAGCGCGTCGAACACCTCGTCGGTGGAGTAGACGGCCGTGGGCGGGCAGTGCAGCTGGACCAGGTCCAGCCGCTCCACGCCGAGGTTGCGGCGGGAGCGGTCGTTCCACTCCCGGAAGTTCTTCAGGACGTAGTTCTCCGGGATCTGGTCGACCCGGCGGCCCATCTTGGTGGCCACCGTGACGTCCAGGTCCGGCCGGCCGCGCAGGAACGCGGCGATGGTCTGCTCGCTGCGTCCGTCGCCGTAGACGTCCGCGGTGTCGAAGAAGGTGATGCCGGACTCCGCGGCCGCCTCGAGGACGGCCAGCGCGTCCTTCTCGTCGACGTCGCCCCAGTCGGCACCCAGCTGCCAGGTGCCGAGTCCGATGACCGAGAGGTTCTGCCCGGACCTGCCGATTACTCGCTGTTCCATACCGGCAAGTCTGTCACGCCCCGTGGCGCGGCGGCCCGCCGGGCACGGGTCGCGGGCACGAACCCGGCCGCGGACCAGGCCGCGGAAAGCGACCTTCCGCTTTCTCGCGCGATCCTTGTTTGCCTCCGGAGCGGGCGGCAAGACGCAAGTCACGCAAGCTACACGAAGGAGGACATCACGTGTCCGTGATCGAGGAATCCATCGAGGTCCGAGTTCCTGTGCACACCGCGTACAACCAGTGGACGCAGTTCGAGACCTTCCCCGAGTTCATGAGCGGGGTCGAGCGGATCGAGCAGCGCACCGACACGCTCACGCACTGGGTGACCAAGGTGGACGGCGTCAAGCGGGAGTTCGACGCCGAGATCACCGAGCAGATCCCGGACGAGTGCGTCAGCTGGACCACCGTCGACGGGGACACCAAGCAGGAGGGCCGGGTCACCTTCCAGCCCGTCGCCCCCGGCGCGACGAGGGTGAACCTGCGCATGCGGCTGCAGCCCGAGGGCGCCGCCGAGAAGATCGGCGACAAGCTGGGCTTCGTCGAGCGCAACGCCAAGGCCGACCTGGCGCGCTTCAAGACGTTCATCGAGGAGCGCGGCACCGAGACCGGTGAGTGGCGCGGCACCGTCCTGTGACGACGGAGCCACGCCGGTGACATCGCCTCAGCCGGCCGCGCGGCACTCCGGATGGCCCCAGCTCTGGCCGACCTTGGCGATCTCCTCGCCGGCCGGGTAGCCGCGACCGCAGACTCCGCACCTGCCGGGGAACTTGGCCTTCAGGGTCCTCGCCGACCCCCCGGTGGAGGCGGCCCGCCCGCCCGCACGCGCACCGCGCGTGCGGGCGGGCGTCTTTGCGGGCGTCTTCCTGCCCGCGGGCGTCGGGGACGGCGGGGGTTCCGGGGAGTTCAGGGCGCTGCCCGCGCCCTGCTGCGCGATCGCGGCCTGACTGGCGGCACGGTCGGCGAAGTCGTTCAGCGGGTCGCCGTCCACCTGATGGGCCGCCACGTACCGGAACTCGACGGTGCGCCCGGCCAGCAGTTCGTCGATGCGGACCACCAGTTCCCGGTTGGCGACGGGCTTGCCCGCGGCGGTCTTCCACCCGTTGCGCTTCCAGCCGGGCAGCCAGGTGGTGACGGCCTTCATCGCGTACTGGGAGTCCATCCGGACCTCCAGCGGCACCGCGGGGTCGGTGGCCGCGAGCAGCCGCTCCAGGGCCGTCAGCTCGGCGACGTTGTTGGTTGCGGTGCCGAGGGGGCCGGCCTCCCAGCGGGTGGGCTTGTCGGGGGTGTCGCCGTTCTCGGCGAGGACCCACGCCCAGGCGGCGGGACCGGGGTTTCCCTTGCAGGCGCCGTCGCAGGCGGCGACCAGTCGTTCAGCACGCATGGACACGATCATCCCACGCACGTCGAGCGGCCCCGCCCGAGGGGAGCGGGGCCGCTCGGCAGCCTTCCGGGTCGGGTCGGTGCGCGGTCAGCCGACCTCGTCCATCGGCGGCATCTCGCCCTCCGTGGTGTCCGGGTCGAGGACCGAGAAGGCCGCGCCATGGGGGTCGGTGAGGCTGGCGAACCGGCCGAACGGGCTGGTCACCGGCCCGTACCGGCACCGGCCGCCCAGCTTCTCGGCCCTGGCGACGGCCTCGTCGCAGTCGGGGACGGCGAAGTAGACGTTCATGAACGGCCCGACCTCCGGTGGGAAGTCCTCCGTCATCTTCATCCGGCCGACCAGCGGGGCGCCGTTCAGCTCGTACACCCGGAAGTCGATCTTGTCGTCGGGCATCTGCTTCTGGGTGTAGGAGAAGACCTTCGGGAAGAAGGCGTCGGCCTTGGCGGCGTCGCGGGTGTAGACCTCGGCCCAGCAGAAGGCGCCGGGCGTGCCGACGGTGTCGAAGCCGGTGTGCTTCGCCGGCTGCCAGAGGCCGAAGACCACGCCGCTCGGGTCGCGGGCGATGCACATGGTGCCGAAGTCGGCGACCTGCATCGGCTCCATGACCACCTCTCCCCCGCTCTCCCGGATCCGCGCGGCGGTGGCCGCGGCGTCCGGGGTGGCGAAGTAGAGACACCAGGACGCCTGTTCCTCGGCGCCCGGCATCGGCGGGACCACCGCGGCGACGGCCTTGCCGTCCGCGTAGGCCTCGGTGTAGTTGCCGAACTCGGTGCTGGACTCGCCGAAGGTCCAGCCGAGGACCTCTCCGTAGAACTTCTTGGCCCCTTCGACGTCGGCGAACATCGCGTCCGCCCAGATCGGGGTGCCTTCGGGTTGTGCGGCCATGGTGCGGCCTCCGTTCGTGGTCGTCGGGGTTTCACTCCGGTCGGCGCGGGGGCGTCGCGGACAGGGCGTCGCGGTGCTCGGGGCCGTCCGTCAGCCGGCTTCGGCGGCCGTCCGCATCTCCGCCACGTCGAGCCGCCGCATCGTGAGCATCGCGGCCATGGCCCGGGCGGCCTTCGCCCGGTCGGGGTCACGCATGAGCTCGAGGGCCTCCTTCGGGATCACCTGCCAGGACAGCCCGTACTTGTCCTTGAGCCAGCCGCACTGGCTCTCCTGGCCGCCGTCGCCGATCAGGGTGTTCCAGTAGCGGTCGGCCTCCTCCTGGCTGTCGCACATGATCTGGAAGGAGATCGCCTCGTCGAAGTGGAACAGCGGGCCTCCGTCGAGGGCGGAGAACCGCTGGCCGTTGACGGTGAACTGGACCTCGACGACCGACCCGTTCTCGTCCGGCGTGACCTTCTCCGGTCCCGCCTCGGAGAACCGGTCGACCCGCTCGATGCGCGAGTCGGGGAAGACCGAGACGTAGTACTCGGCCGCCTCTTCCGCCTGGTTGTCGAACCAGAGGCAGGTGGTGAATCCGTTGCTGTCCATCGGTTCCTCCCGATCGTCCGCCGTTCACCACTGTCGACCGGCCGGAGGGCCGAAACTCATCGGCCCGCGGCGCGCGGGCCCGGGATCTGCCGTGGGCGAATCTGCCGCGGGCAGAGAAGTGCCCCGGTCAGGGACGGGCGGGGGCATGGTCGAAGGCAGTGCACCCTTTCGGCTCGAAGTCTTCAGGAGGACCTCGCATGCTTCCACCGCAGTACGCCCCCCGGGCGCAACAGGGCGACACCCCGTCCACGCCCTTCGACGACCAACTGGCCTCGGCGCTGCTCGCCCAGCGCATCGTGATGCTCGGCACCCAGGTGGACGAGGTGTCCGCCAATCGGGTGTGCGCCCAGCTGCTGGTGCTCTCCGCGGAGGACCCGCGCAGCGACATCGGCCTCTACATCAACAGCCCCGGCGGCTCGGTGACCGCCGGCCTCGCCGTGTACGACACCATGCGGGCGATCCCGAACGACGTGTCGACCCTGGTCATGGGGTTCGCGGCGAGCATGGGCCAGTTCCTGCTGACCGTGGGCGCGCCGGGCAAGCGGTACGCGCTGCCCAACGCGCGGATCATGATGCACCAGCCCTCGGCCGGCATCGGCGGAACCGCCGCCGACATCGAGATCCAGGCCGAGAACCTGGAGTTCACCCGGGGACAGATCGAGCGGATCATCGCCGACCACACCGGCCAGAGCAGGGAGACCGTCTCCAGGGACTCCGACCGGGACCGCTGGTTCACGGCCGAGCAGGCCATGGAGTACGGGATGGTCGACCGTCTGGTCGGATCCTTCGACGAGGTGCGCCCCAGCGCCTCCCGACGCCGGACGGGGCTGTGACCATGGCGAGCTACACGGTTCCGTACGTGACCGAGCGCACCGCGCGCGGTGAGCGCTCCTCCGACGTGTTCAGCCGTCTGCTGTCGGAGCGGATCGTCTTCCTGGGCACCGAGATCGACGACGGGGTGGCGAACGTGGTCATCGCGCAGCTGCTCCACCTGGAGTCGGACGCGCCCGACCACGAGATCGCGCTTTACCTCAACTCCCCCGGTGGCTCGGTGACCTCACTGATGGCCATCTACGACACCCTGCGCTTCGTGCGCGCGCCGATCGCCACCTTCTGCGTGGGCCAGGCCGCGTCGACGGCGGCGGTGCTGCTGGCCGGCGGCGACCCGGGGCGGCGGTTCGTGCTGGAACACTCGCGGGTGCTGCTGGGCCAGCCGGCCAGCGCCGGAAGCCAGGGCACGGTCGCCGACCTGGCGCTGCGGGCCCGCGAGATGGGGCGGGTGCGGGCCCAGATGGAGGAGGTGCTGGCCCGGCACACCGGCCACGACACGGCGACGCTGCGCGCGGACATGGACCGGGACAAGGTGTTCACCGCCGAGGAGGCGGTGGCCTACGGCCTGGCCGACGAGGTGCTGACCGCGCGCCGCTGACGCGCGGTCCGCGTCGTGCGTCAGGCCGCCAGGCACAGGCCGTCGCGGTGGGCGATTCCGCGCTGCGGGACTCCGCGGCGGGCGATTCCGCGGTGCGCGGCGGTACCGGACACGGCGCCGGATGCCGCGGTGAGGTCGCTGTGGACGCGGACGAGCAGATCCCCGAGGCCCAGTCCCAGGGCGCGGGCGGCGGCCGCGAGGACCTCCGAGGAGGCCTCCTTGCGGCCCCGCTCCAGCTCCGAGAGATAGGGCATCGAGATCCGCGCCGCCTCGGCGACCTCCTTGAGGGTGCGCCCCTGGGCGAGCCGCTCGCGGCGCAGGGCGTCACCCACGAGGTCGCGCCACAGGGGCTCCCGGGCACGGCCCGCCGGACCGGATGCCGGGCGGCCCGCCGGGCGGCGGAGGGGAACGGGGGTCCGGGAGGCTTCGTGGCTGCTCACCCTTCTCAGCCTAGGCCGCGGCCTGGACCCGGCAAGGGTGCCCGCGACGGTTCCGCTCAGAGGTGAATCGGCGTGGCCCGGTGCGCGGGCGCGGCCCCTCCGGCGGGGCCGCGGGGAGCGGGCTCAGCCGCCCAGGCGCAAGGTGGCGCGTATCCGCTTGCCGACCGGGACGCGCTCCACGACGACCTCGTCGGCGAGGGCGTGGACGATCTCCAGGCCGTGCCGCCCGACGCGCTTGGGGTCCCGGGGGAAGATCTGGGGCAGCGCGACGCTGCTGTCGTAGACCGTGACGGTCACGCGGTTGTCCGACCCCTCGAGCTCGAGGATGTACGGACCGTGGCTGTGCCGGTCCGCGTTGGTGACCAGCTCACTGACCACCAGGAGCAGTTCCCCGCCGTAACGCTCGTCGGCCGTGGCGCACCACTCGCTCCTCAACTGCTCGAGGAACTGTCCCGCGAACTCCCTCGCCTCGGCGATGCACCCCGGTTCACCGGTGTAGTGCGTCGCACGGCGCAGAGGTTCCACGGGGACGTCGAAACCCGTTGTCACCACGGCCCCGTCCAGGTGCTCGATCATGCGTGTCTCTCTCGGATGCCGGCCCGGCCGGATACTGATGCGCCTGAGCTTGTACCCGGGTCGGGCCGCGGCACTCGTCCCAGACCGAAATTTGCGTAACACCGCGTTCACGAGGGGTGGCCCCGCGGGAGGCCGGACCTCCCGCGGGCCCTCGAAGGGACGGGCCGCGAGCTCAACCGGCGGCGCGCAGGACCTCGTCGATCCGGGACAGCTCGTCGTCGTCGAAGGCGAGGTTGCCGATGGCGGCGACCGAGTCCTCGAGCTGCTGCGGGCTGCTGGCCCCGACCAGGGCGGAGGTGACCCTGCCGCCGCGCAGCACCCACGCCAGCGCCATCTGGGCCAGCGACTGGCCGCGGGCGGCAGCGATCCCGTTGAGCGTCCGCAGGTGGCCGACGAGCTCGCCGGTCACCTTGTCGGCGGTCAGGAACGGGCTGTCGCCGGCGGCGCGGGAGCCCTCGGGGATGCCGTCCAGGTAACGCGAGGTGAGCAGGCCCTGCTCCAGCGGGGAGTAGACGATCGACCCGACCTGGAGCTCGTCCAGGGCGTCGAGGAGACCGCTTTCCTCGGGGCGGCGGTCGAGCATCGAGTAGCGCGGCTGATGGATCAGCAGCGGCGTCCCGAGCCCTTCGAGGATCCGGGCGGCCTCGCGGGTCTCCTCGGGCGAGTAGTTGGAGACGCCCACGTACAGCGCCTTGCCCTGCTGCACCGCGGAGTGCAGCGCGCCCATGGTCTCCTCGAGCGGGGTGTCCGGGTCGGGACGGTGCGAGTAGAAGATGTCGACGTACTCCAGGCCCATCCGCGACAGGCTCTGGTCCAGCGAGGAGAGCAGGTACTTGCGCGAGCCCCACTCGCCGTAGGGACCGTCCCACATCAGATAGCCGGCCTTGGTGGAGATCACCATCTCGTCGCGGTAGGGGCGCAGGTCCGCCTTGAGCGCCTCACCGAAGGCCGACTCGGCGGCGCCGGGCGGCGGGCCGTAGTTGTTGGCCAGGTCGAAGTGGGTGACGCCCAGGTCGAAGGCCCGGCGCAGGATGGCCCGCTGGGTGTCGACCGGGCGGTCGGGCCCGAAGTTGTGCCACAGACCGAGCGACAGCGCGGGAAGCTTCAGACCGCTGCGCCCGGTGCGCCGGTAGGGCATCTGCTCGTAGCGGCCGGGATGGGCTGTGTACAACGTGACTCCTGGTGTCGTGCGTGTCGGTGCCGGAGATCACTCTTCCTCACCTGACCTCGCCCGGTCCAACCGCCGAGCGCCGGAGCCGGTTCCGGCGGAGGCTGGAGACATGCACGCAAAGGACATTCTGATCGAGGCACACGGCCGGATCCGCGAGGAGGTCCACGCGGCGGTCCAGGGACTGGACGCCGAGCGGCTCGCCGCGCTCCCCGCTCCCGGGGCGAACTCCGTCGCCTGGCTGGTCTGGCACCTGACCCGGGTCCAGGACGACCACGTGGCGGACGCGGCCGGACGGGAGCAGGTGTGGACGGCGCAGGACTGGCACGGCCGGTTCGGGCTGGAGCTGCCGATGTCGGACACCGGCTTCGGGCACGACGCGGCCAAGGTCGCGGCGGTGCGGGTGGACTCCGCCGACCTGCTGACCGGCTACTACGACGCCGTCCACGAGCAGACGCTGGACTTCCTGCGGGGCCTGAGCGCCGGGGAGCTGGAGCGGATCGTCGACAAGCGCTGGGATCCGCCGGTGACGCTGGGCGTCCGGTTGGTCAGCGTCCTGTCGGACGACCTTCAGCACGTGGGGCAGGCGGCGTACGTGCGCGGACTCCTGGAGAAGCGGTGAGGCGCGCGCCGGGAGCTGAGAACCGTGCGCCGGGCCCGGTGGCCGGGCCTGTGAGCTGGGACAGTGAGCTGCATTACACATAACGGGTGAATCGGGGCAGAATGGAACAGGTGCGGGCCTACCTGCCCCACAGTCGATTCCTTCCGTCCGCAGTCGCGGGCAGGCCTGAGATCTCGAAGGAGACGAGTCATGGCCAACGTCTCGCACCCGCGTGGTGACATCTCGAGTCACCCCGACGTACTCGAAATGAGGGAGCAGTACGCCCGTTCCCAGCAGGGACCGAATCTGGGGATGCTCGCGGCGCCGCTGGCCCTGGTCGGCGTGTTCTGTGCGGCATCGCCGTGGATCCTGCACTTCACCGGCAGTCAGCCGCCGCTGGTGCAGCACAACGTGATCGTCGGCGCGGCGATCCTCGCCCTCGCGATCTGCGCGGCCGCGAGCCCCACCCGCATGGGCGCGCTCGGCTGGGCCGCCGCCGCTCTGGGCGTCTGGATGATCATCTCCCCCTGGGTGGTGGGAACCGCCCCTGACGCCGGCGTGATCATCACCAACGTCTGCATCGGAGCCCTGGCGATCTGCCTGGGAGCCGCGTGCGCCTTCATGGGCATGAAGGGAGCCCGCAAGAAGGCGGCGTCCAGGTTCTGACGTCGTCGTAGGACGACGCCAGAACCGCGGTCCGCCGCCCAGGCGGCGGGGCCCGGCCGGGTCACCCCGGCGGGCCCCGCCGTCGCCTGTGCGCGAGCGCTCAGGCGACGTCGAGCGCGGTGTCGTCGATGACGAACGAGGTCTGCAGCTTGGAACCCTCGGTGACCGTGTACTTGAGGGTCACGGTCTGACCCGCGTAGGCGCTCAGGTCGAACGAGCGCTTGGTGTACGTGGAGACGGCGTTGGCGTTGGAGTAGGTCGCCAGGGTGCGCAGCACCGTGCCGGAACCGTTGAGGACCTGCACCTTGAGGGTGTCGTAGGCCGTGGTCGCGGTCTCCGCGGTGTCGATCTTCAGGTAGAAGCCGAGTGAGGCGGAGCAGCCGGCCGGGACGGTGACCGACTGGGAGAGCGTCTCGGTCACCGCGGTGCCGTTGCCGCCGAGCCAGGCGTAGTAGGAACCGGTGCGCGGGGTCCGGCCGGTGCTGTTGGTGATGACGCCGCTGCTCGCCGACCAGGTGGCGGCCCCGGACTCGAAGCCGTTGTTGCCCAGCAGTTGGGCGGCCGCGCAGGTGGTGGAGGGCGGCGGGGTGGTGCCGCCGCTCTCGCCGCCGGAGAGCCAGGCGGTGGCGTTCAGGGCGAGCGGTGCGTTGGTGGCGCCGGGGTCGTTCCACCCGTCGTAGAGGGTGTTGCCCGACTGGCCGGTGCCGTCGTCGACGGGCGAGGTGTCGCCCCAGAAGGCGACGCGGCCGCTGCCGAAGGTGCTGGTGGCGAAGAAGGCTCCGGTGGTGCCGGAGTAGCCGGTCCGGTACAGCAGGCCCTTGACCGAGGGGTTGTCGGCCGGGCGCAGCGTGGCGGTGGTGCCGCTGGCGATCAGGCTCTTGCTGACGTTGCCGAAGGCTCCGTGCAGCACGGGGTCGGCGCTGTCGTTGATCGCGGCCGGGAAGTCGGAGCCGACGTTGAGGGTGTCGACGGTGATGCCGAAGGGGTTGGTCGCGTCGACCGAGTTGTTGCTCATCAGGTCGTTGAAGACCTCGACGGCGTCGTAGCCGTCGTTGTTGCGGTCCGCGCCGGTGTGGTCGGCGATCATGAAGAGTCCGCCGCCTCCCTGGACGAACTTCATGATCGCCGTCTTCTCGGCGGCCGTGAAGAGGGTGTTGGGCTCGGGAATCACCAGGGTGTCGAAGTTGGCGAGGTCGAGAGCGGCCGTGCCGCCGTAGCTGAGCGAGGAGCCGGACGGCAGCGTCTTCATGCTGTACCCGCCGGCCTTCTGCAGTGCGACGCCCCAGGCGGAGAGCGCCCCGGTCCAGTCGGTCTCGGCGGAGGGGGCCGAGTCCTGGAGCAGCGGGTCGGGCTGACTGGTGGAGATGATCCAGTCCGCGTTGCCCGCCGTCTCGGCGTGCGCGTTGTCGAACAGGATCCGGTGACCGGTGGCCTCCGCGGCTGCGGCAGCGGCGGCCGGGGCCTCCTGCGGCTGCGCCGCGGCGCCGGCGACGCCTCCGGCGAGGAGCGCGGTGACGGCGAGGGCCGTGGCGAGGCCGCGGCGGCGGATACGACGGGGTGGGAGCATCCGGCATACCTCCGTGAGGGGGGATCAGGGCGAGAAGAGAGGGGTGTGGTCGGGGCCTGCTCTCCGCGCGTAGACGGATACTGCCCAGGTCGCTACGCGCGTCAAACGGCTGAACCGTACATGACATTGCGAGAGGGCCGTGCGGGCGGAGCGTGCAACGGACGCGCGGGGGCACAAGAACCGCACGACGAACCCGAAGGGATGGGGAAAAGATGGAGGTCTCGGGCATCATCAGCGCGATCCTCATCGGCATCGTGATCGGCGTGCTGGGCCGCCTCGCCCTACCGGGGCGCCAGCACATCGGGGTGCTGTGGACGATCGTGGTCGGCATCGCGGCGGCGCTGATCGGCTCCGCCCTCGCCGGAGCGTTCGGGGTGCGCAGCACGGACGGGCCGGACTGGATCGAGTGGCTGATCCAGATCGCACTCGCCGCGGTGGGCGTGGCGGTGCTGGACCGCAGTCGCGCCACCCGCTGAGGCGCGGCGCCGGTCAGGCGAGAAGGGCGGGGAGGGCACGGGCCCTCCCCGCCCTTCGCCGTGCCCGCCGCCTCGGGCGGGACGTCACGTCCTCCCCCTCCTGGCCGGACGTCCCTGTACCTCGGGCGGGACGCCCTCCCCCCCCCCTCACGGCCGGATGTCCACGCGCCTCGGGCGGGGCCCTGACCTCGGTGCGGTGTCCGTCCACGTACCTCGATGCGGTGTCTGCGTCGTACCCCCGGGCGGGTCGCGTGGACGGGCGGAGGGCGCGCGGCGCACCTATCGTGGGCTGCGGCCGTCCACCCCAGGAGGCTCGCATGCAGGGACCGTGTTCCATACGCGTCGCGGCCAAGGCGGCCGCGCTGGCCGTGCTCTGTGCGGCACTGCCCGCCGCTCCCGCCGCGGCGAAGACCGACGGGGCCGATCCGCCGCACCGCCTGAAGCGCTTCTACGACCAGCGCGTCGTCTGGCACTCCTGCGACGCCGAGGAGGCGCCGCTGGACCTGCAGTGCTCGGCCGTCGCCGTGCCCCTGGACTACGCCCGCCCGGGCCGCGGCTCGATCCGGCTGGCGCTGGCCCGTTTCCGGTCCACCGCGGACCGTCCCCGCGGGTCGCTGGTCCTCAACTTCGGTGGCCCCGGTGGTGAGGGCGTCGGCCGGCTGGCCATGGCGGGCAAGGACTTCATGCCGCTGGCCGAGGAGTACGACGTGGTCACCTTCGACCCCCGTGGGGTGGGCCGGTCCTCCCCGGTGACCTGTGGCGAGGCCGCGTACTCCGGCTCCCCCGGCCCCTCGGGCCCGCCGCCCGGCTTCCCCGGCTCTCTCGGCTCCCCCGGATCGCCGCGGGACGACGCGCGCGGCGAAGCCCGGGAGGGCGAGGCCGGGAACGAGGCACGCGACGACGCCGAGGACGACGGGCCGGACGCGAGCGCCTCGCCCGACCGGGTCGCCGACGGCGATCCCCACCCCTACCTGCGTCGGCTCCGCGAGGTCGCCGAGGCCTGTGCGGCGAGTTCCGGCCCGGTGCTGGAGCACATGGGCACCGTGGACGCGGCCCGGGACATGGACGTCATCCGCCACGCCCTCGGCGACCGCCGCCTGAATTACCTCGGCTTCTCCTACGGCACCCGGCTCGGCGCGGTCTACGCGGCCCAGTTCCCGCGCCGGGTGGGCCGGTTCGTCCTGGACGGCGTCGACACCCTCACCGAGCCGCCCGTCGAGCAGGCCCGGGCCGGCGCGGCGGGACAGCAGGCGGCCCTGGAGCGCTTCCTGGCCTGGTGCGTGCGCGACATCGCCTGCCCCTTCGGCCGCGACGCCCGCACCGCGCCCCGCCAGGTGGAACGCCTGGTCGACACCCTGGACGCGCATCCCGTGCCCACGGCCGGAGGCCTCGGTTTCAGCGGTCAGGAGCTGGTGGCCGCCCTCGGTCAGGCGCTGTACAGCCGCGCCCTGTGGCCGCCGCTGGAGAGGGCGGTGTCCGATCTGGTGGAGTACGGCGACCCGCGGGGTCTCCAGGGGTTCACCCAGGGCGCCTTCGCCCCGCCGGTGTTCGGCCCCGACGCGCCGCGGCGGCCCGAGCAGCCGGTGCCGCTGGACAACCCGCCGGCCGCCCTGCTGGCCGTCAACTGCGCCGACGCCCCCGAGCGCCCGTCCGCGGAACGGATCGCGGCCGGCCTGGACGCCATGCGGGCCTCCTACGAGAAGGCGTCCCCGGTCTTCGGCCGCTACCGGCTGGCCGAGGCGCTGATGTGCTACGGCCGGCCCGCCGGAACCGACTTCGTCCGGGAGAAGGTCCGTGACCTCAAGACGCCCCGGATGCTCCTGGTCGGCACCCGCGGCGATCCCGCCACGCCGTACCGGTGGACGGTCGAGACGGCACGGCGGCTGGGCTCCTCCGCGGTGGTCCTGGACAACCGCGGAGAGGGGCACACGGGCTACGGATCGTCACGCTGCGTACAACGGACCGTGGAGGCTTTCCTCGTCCATGGCGAGCTGAAGGGCGGTTCCTGCCCCGCGGAGGACCCCGAAACGGGAGACTGACATTCCGCCAGCACACCAGTGCTAATCACCAACTCCCCATGCCACAAGAGGCGTTGGTCCCGTTTCTCTGGGCAGAAGGTCCCGGAAGACTCTGGCATATGCCAGAAGCACCACTCCATCGAGTGTTGCCATTCCCCTTACAGGCAGTGGCCGGCTGTGCAAGAGTCGTATCCGGTTCACCGACCGGCCCCGGCCGTACCATCTCCTCGACACCGGAGTTCGTCATGCCGTCCCATCTGTCCGCGGATCACTCCGCCGGCCCCTCGCCCCGCGGCGACGGCCCGGTGGAGGCGCTCATCACGCGGACGCGGCAGCTCAGGACGGACATGGACGCGGTCCGCCGCGACGTCGAGAGCGACGGCACGAATCCCGCGGACCGGTGGCAGCGCGCGCTCTACGACCTCGCGCTGCACCACCTGGAGGACCTCGACGAACATCTGGCGCAACTCCGCGAGGGCCCTCCGCCCGCGGCCGGTTCCCCCGAGGCGTTGCCCGCCTCGCCGGCCGCGGGCGACGCCGGGGCGGCTTCGGCCCCCGGCCGGATCGGCAGCGCGGAGTGGGAACTGCTGACCGACGAGGTCCGCTGGTCCGCCGAGTTCTACGAGATCCTCGGCATGGACCCCACCGCCCAGGCCCTGACCCTCGACGAGCTGCCCTCGCTGGTGCTCGACGAGGACCGGCCCCGGCTGACCGTCATGGTGACGGACTGCCTGGTCGACGGCCGGCCGATCGACGGCGAGTTCCGGATCACGCGTCCGGGCGACGGCACGGTGCGGTCCGTGCACATGAAGGGCGAGCCCGTGCTCGACGCCGACGGCAACACCGCCTCCATGTGGGCGGTGCTGCGTGACGTCAGCGAACTGCGCCGTCACCGGCGGGCGGTGAGCGAGACCCGTGACTCGCTCGGCCGCCCCCGGCCGGCCCGGTCCGGGCAGGGGCTCGTGGTCGAGCCGCAGGAAGCCTTGCTCCCCCCGTGGCACGGCTCCCTGCGGCTCCCGCGACAGGGCGGGCCCGGCTCGCTGGAGCTCGCGGCGCACCGGCTGCCGCCCGCCTCCCCCGACGCGCCCGCGGGCGGCGACTGGTACGACGCCTGCGAGCTGCCCGACGGCGAGACCCTCATCGGCTTCGGCACGCTCATGGGCGAACCGTCCGCGGTGGCCTCGGGCACGGCCATGCTGATCGGCGGCCTGCGGGGCATGGCCCTCGCAGGGGCGGCCCCCGGGCAGCTGACCGCCTGGCTGGGCGACCTGCTGAGCACCGCCCGGACCGCGTCCGGTGCGCCGTCGCTCCGCGGCCCCGCTCTGTGCTGCCGCTACCGGGCACCCGACAGGACGCTCAACTGGGCCGGCGGTCCCGCCCCGGTGCTGTTCCGGGACGGGACGGCGCGGGCACTCCGCTCCCCCGCCGGACAGGCAGGGACACGGCAGCGGCTGGAGGCGGGAGACCTGCTGGTCCTCCACACGACAGCACTGCTCGACGCCCCGGACGGCGAGCGCCGGCTGACCGGGCTGGCGGAGAGCCTCCCCGAGGAACCGTCCGCGCAGGGCGTGGTGCGGATACTGGCGGAGGAGTTCGGCGGCGACCTCCGCGACGACGCGGCAGGCTTCCTGGTGGCCCGGGTACGGGACTGAGGGACAGGCCCGACGACCCGCTCCGCGCACGACGAAGCCCCGCCCGGCGCACCACGAGATACGGCGCCGCGCACAGCCCCGGCGTCCACGACCACAGCACCCGGCCGTACGACGGTCCCCGGCGCGCGCCACCGCCGGCGCACACCGCTCCTGCCACCCCTGAACCCACCCCTGAACGACGCACGCCCGTGGCGCATGCCGCTGCGGGGAGCCACTGTCACTGAGGGGGTGTCCCCACCCCCTCAGACCGCCGTGCCGCTCCCCGGCCGCTTGGGCTTGGGCAGGGCGAGCTGGATCTCCTCCCGCAGCTCCTCGATCTTCGGGTAGCTCGCGTACTGGCCCGTCAGGCGGTACATCTGCCGCAGCCGGTCCCAGGTACGGTGCGAGGAGTTGTTCCCCATCGACACCAGGGCCAGCCGCGCGTACCGGTCCGCCTGCTCGGGATCGTCGGCGATGAAGCAGGCCGAGGCCATGGAGAGCCAGTCGAAGATCTTCGAGCGCTCGCGGCCGTTCGCCCTGAGGTCCAGGGCCTGCTTGGCGTGGTTCTGGGCCAGCGCCGCCGCGGAGGGCTCGTGCTCGGCGAGGGTGCGGTAGGCGAGCGCCTCCATGCCGTGCAGGTCGGCCTCGTCGAACATCTGCATCCAGCTGGGCGGAGCCACGTCACCCTTGTCGGAGACGAAGAGGTCCTCGGCCTGCCCCAGGGTGCGGCGCATGGCCTGACCCTTGCCCATGGACGCCTGCGCCCACGCCTCGATGGTGTGCAGCATCGCCCTGGTCCGGGGCAGGACCTCCTCCCCCGCGCCGGACTTGGCCAGCTTCATCAGGTCCAGGGCGTCGTCGGGCCGGCCCAGGTGGACCATCTGACGGGCCGCCCGGGAGAGCGCCTCACCGGCGCGCGGCCGGTCACCGCCCTCGCGCGCGGCGTGGGCCGCGATGATGAAGTACTTCTGGGCGGTGGGCTCCAGGCCCACGTCGTGCGACATCCAGCCCGCCAGGACGGCCAGGTTGGCGGCGACGCCCCACAGCCGACGCTGCAGGTGGTCGGGGTGGTGGTAGGAGAGCATGCCGCCCACCTCGTTCAACTGACCCACCACCGCCTTGCGTTGGAGGCCGCCTCCGCGCGAGGCGTCCCAGGCCCGGAAGACCTCGACGGAGCGTTCGAGCTCCTCGACCTCCTCGGAGCCCACAGGGGCCGCCTCGTACCGGTCGAACCCTGCCGGGTCCACCCGCAGCAGTTCGTCGGTGCCGGGTTGTTCGGCCGTCGGGGCCGGGTCCGTGTTCAGCCACTGGTGCATGGCGCTGTGCAGCGCCGATCCTGCGGTGAGCGCGACGCCCGCGCCCACCAAGCCGCGTCGGTTGAGCATGAGGTCCATTCCCGTGAATTCGGTGAGGACCGCAGCCGTCCGCTCGGGCGCCCACGGCAGACCGTCGGGATTCTCCTCGCCGCGCTGCCGTTTCCCCGTTCGCCCTTGCCGGACCAGTCCGAGATCCTCGATGGTCACGACACGACCGAGACGCTCGGTGAACAGAGCCGCCAGCACCCTCGGCACCGGATCGCGGGGAATCTCCCCCATGTCGATCCAGCGCCTCACCCGGGAGGTGTCGGTCGCCAGCTGCGGGTGGCCCATGGCCGCCGCCTGCCGGTTGACCAGCCTCGCGAGTTCGCCCTTGGTCCAGCCGACCAGGCCGAACACGTCCGCCAGGCGGGTGTTGGGTTGTCCGCTCACGTCAAGCCCCCAGGTTCTCGGCTGACTTGACATTAACGCGGGCCAAAGTGCCAAGCGACTATTCGCCAGGGTTCGCCAGGGGTCGCCAGTTGTCAGCCACGCCCCTGGTTGCGGTGGAGTAGAAGTGCGCCATCCCGCCCCGGTTCCTCACGGGGGCTCTCCCCAGGGTGCTCCCCGGGGGCCGGGGCGGATGGTGCGGTACCTCTCCTTGGCACACGAAGGGAACCGTCTCCCATGTACGCAGTGTCGTCCTCCGTGTCCGCCCCGCTCCGGCCGCAGACCCGCCCGGGCGCCGGCCCCTTTCTCGATCCGACCCGCCCGGTGCAGCCCTCGGGCCCCAGGCTGCGGCGGATGCCGCCCCAGGGCAGCGGGACGCTCAGCGGACGGCTCGACCTGTCGGGTCCGCAGGGCGCGCAGCTGCGGACCGCCGTCGCCTCCGTGCACCGCATCTGCCCCGAGTTCGCCCCCGTCCAGGTGCTGCGGCGCACAGGACGTTCCGTGCTCCTGGTCGGGACGACAGGGCGCACCAACGCGGTCGCCAAGGTTTTACTGGACGACTCGCCGGCCTGGGCCGAGCGGATCAGGCACGAGATAGCTGCATACCGGTCCTTCGTGCGGCACCGGCCCCCCGTGCGGGTGCCGAGGCTGATCGCGGCGGATCCGGACAACTGCACGCTGGTCATCGAGCGCATGCCGGGGCGGGCCGCCGCGTTGCACCGGCACCCGGCGGAGACCCCGCCGCGGGCCGACGTGCGGGCGGCGCTGGGCGCGATCTGCCGGCTCAACGCCTGGCGGCCTCCGGCGGGCACCTTCTCCGCGCCGCTGGACTACGCGGCGCGGATCAACCGGTACCACGCGCTGGGCCTGCTCACCGACCGCGACCTGGGGGACCTGCAGAAGCTGCTGCACGGCATCGCGCACTCGTCGGGCAGGCAGGGGATGGGGCAGTTCTGCCACGGTGACGCCCTGCTCTCCAACATCCTCGTCTCACCGACGGGGCCGGTGCTGGTGGACTGGGAGCACGCCGGCTGGTACCTGCCGGGCTACGACCTGGCGACGCTGTGGACGGTGCTGGGAGACGCGCCGGACCTGCGACGCCAGATCAGCCAGCTGGCTCAGCAGCAGGGCCCGGCGGCCCGGGACGCCTTCCTGGTCAACCTGATGCTGATCCTGACCCGGGAGATCCGTACCTACGAGACGGCCGTCCAGCGCACGATGCAGGACATCGCGCCCGCGCCGACGGCGGCCCCGGCAGGCGCGATCCCCACCGGGGAGGAGCAGCGGCTGCTGCTGCGGCGGCTGCACGACGACGCCCAGATGGCGCGGCGGGCGGTGCGGGCGGCGGTGGGCACCCGCTGACGCGGATGTCGGCGCCGCAGTGACGCCTCGGGGCCCGGTTCGCCGGGCCCCGAGGCGTTCCCCGGTCGCTCCGGCGCCCCGTGTGGGAGGGTGCGGACCACCCGACACAACTTCGTTGCATGCGCACGTCATTGACGGGGCGGCAGGATACCGATATCCCTGACGCACATCCGCCCCGCTCACCCCGTACGCGTACAGCAGTCCCCGGGAGGACGCTTTGCGAGGATCCGCCACCGCCCCCACTCCCCCGCCGAAGGCCGGGCGTCCGTCACGCCGGCGCACGGCCGGAGCCGTCGCCGCGGCGGCCCTGCTGCTGCCCCTGCTGGGGGCCGCACCCGGGGCCCAGGCCGCGGAGGGGCCGCTGAGCGACGCGTTCGCCCGGGCCGCCGCCGAGTACGAGGTACCGCGGAGCGTGCTGCTGGGCGTCTCCTACCTGGAGTCCCGCTGGGACGCGCACGCCGGGCTGCCCAGTGTCTCAGGCGGCTACGGCCCGATGCACCTCACCGATCTGTCCGGCGCCCTGGCCGAGGCGCCGCACCACAGCGACGGCGCGGAGGATCCACGCGGTGACGAGGCACGGCCGCTGGTGGTCCCGGAGGCCGCGGGCGCCGAGGCGCCCGCGGCGTCGGAGCTCCCCGCGCGCCTGCGCACACTGGGCGCGGCCGCCGAGCTCACCGGGCTGCCGGCCGACGAGCTGCGGGTGGACCCGGCGGCGAACGTGGAGGGTGGCGCGGCCCTGCTCGCGCGGACCCAGCGGGAGCTGGGGCAGCCCTTCAGCGAGGATCCGGCCGACTGGTACGCCGCGGTCGCCCGGTACTCCGGCGCGCAGGACAGCGCGACGGCCGCGATGTTCGCCCAGGACGTGTTCTCGGTGATCTCGGCCGGCCAGGAGCGGGTGACCGACACCGGCGAGCGGATCGTGCTGACGGCCGACCCGCGGGCGGTGGCGGACCCGGCGCAGCTGGAGCGGGCTGGACTGCGGAAGCTGGACCAGGACGGGACGGAGTGCCCCGCGACGCTGGCCTGCGAGTGGATCCCGGCGCCCTACGAGCACCTCGGCGGCGACGACCCGGGCAACTACGGCAACCACGACCTGGCGAACCGCCCCGAGGACCAGTCGATCGACTACATCGTGGTCCACTCCACCGAGGCGACCTGGGACACCACGCTGATGCTGGTCCAGCGCCCGAACTACCTGGCGTGGCACTACTCGATCCGTTCCTCCGACGGTCATGTCGCCCAGCACGTGAAGGCTCAAGACGTCGGCTGGCACGCGGGCAACTGGTATGTGAACGCGCACTCGATCGGTGTGGAGCAGGAGGCGTTCCTGGCGCAGCCGGACGCCTGGTTCACGGAGTCGCTGTACCGTTCCTCCGCCCGCCTGGTGAAGTACCTGGCGAAGGAGCACGACGTGCCGCTGGACCGGCAGCACATCCTGAGCCACGACGCGATCCCCGGGGTGACCGCCGCCAACGTCCCCGGCATGCACACCGACCCCGGCCCGTACTGGGACTGGGCGCACTACTTCCAGCTGATGGGCGCGTCCTTCCACCAGAACGCGAACCCGCACGACGACGTGGTGACGATCCGGCCCGACTACGCGTCCAACCAGCCGGTCTACACCGGCTGCGAGCGCGCCGGGGTGGCCTGCGCGCCGCACGGCTCCAGCGAGGTGCGGCTGTACTCGGCCCCGTCCGAGGACGCTCCGCTGGTGAAGGACATCGGCCTGTACCCGAAGAACGAGGGCCGGACCACGATCGGGGTCAACGACGTGGGCGCCCGCGCCTCGACCGGTCAGCAGTACGTGGTGGCGGAGCGGGCCGGCGACTGGACGGCGATCTGGTACCTGGGGCAGAAGGCCTGGTTCCGCAACCCGGCGGAGCAGCGGACGGCGGTCCCGACGAAGGGCCTGGTGGTGACCCCGAAGGCCGGGCGCGAGTCGGTGCCGGTGTACGGGCGTGCCTACCCGGAGGCGTCGGCCTACCCGGCGGGCGTCCCGGTGCAGGCGCTGGCCCCGCTGCCCTACCGTTTCGAGGCCGGCCAGCGGTACGTGGCGGGTGACCGGTTCCACCCGGAGTACTTCTGGAACACGACGTACGGCGGCCGGGGCACCGTGGTGCGCGGGCAGGACGACTACTACCAGATCCAGCTGGGGCACCGGGTGGCCTTCGTGAAGGCCTCCGACGTGGACGTCGTCGCACCGTGACGCGTCTGCCGTGACCCACGCGCCGTGAGCGGCGCGCGGGTCACGGCGCGGACGCGGAAGGGGCCGGACCACCTCGGTGGTCCGGCCCCTTCGTACGCCGGTCGTGCCGCGCCGGCCGCCGGTCGCTCAGCCCTGGCGGAACAGCTCGGCGGGCAGCGGCTTGAGGAGCGCGTAGAGGTCCTCGGTGATCGGGCGGTCCCAGGAGGCGATGGTGACCAGGACGTTGTCACTGCGGTCGAACTGCACGCAGGAGATCCGGCTCTCGGAGAGCTTGAGGCGGCGGACCACGAGAAGGTTGTCGCCCTGGAGCACCGGGACGTCCTCGGAGCCGACGACGGTGACCTCCTCGTCGTTCTCCAGGGCCAGCAGCAGCTGGGCCACCTCGAACGGCACCTCGTCCTCGGTGACGTCACGGGCGGGCGAGCCCTCGGGCAGGTTCCCGATGATCATCGCGGGTCCGCGGTTGCCGAACAGGTCGTAGCGGAGGAAGACGCCCTGGCAGCTGCCGTCGGGCGCGGGCAGCAGACCGGCGCCGAGGTTGCCGGGCCAGTCGCCCGGGTCCATGGCCAGTACGTCGAAGTCGGGCCCGGCGGGCGTGGCGCTGCGGCGGCGGAGGAACGACATGCCGCAATGGTACGTGGCCCGCCGGGCTTCACGGTGTGCGGGAGTTCACTCCCGGCCGGTGCCCTCGTCCGCGGGGTGGGCGGTTTCTCCCTGCGGGTGCGGGACCACCACGGCCACCGGTGAGGCGGCGTGCAGCAGGACCGCCTGGGTGACCGAGCCGACCATCCGGGTCGGGACCAGCAGCCGCCTCTGGTGGCGGCCGACCACGACCAGCTCGGCGTCCCGGGAGTGGGCGACCAGGCGGCCGGCCGCGTCCCCGCCGTCCACCGCGAGGTCGACCTCGACGCGGGGGTGCCGCTCGCGGAGCGGGGCGAGCCGTTCCTCGGCGAGCGTCCGCGTCTCGGCGGCCACGCTCGCCTCCTCGATCACCGGCAGTGAGAACTCTCCGGGCACCGCCCACATCTGCGGGGGCCAGGGGTAGACGGCGACGGCCTGCAGACGCACGCGGCGCAGCTCGGCCTCCGCGAAGGCGAACTCCAGGGCTGCGTCGCCGGCGTGGTCGACGCCGAGGCCGACGACGACCCGGGGTCCGACGGAGGCGTCGGCGAGCTCCTGCGGGACCTGGCGTCCGGGTCGCGGGACGACCACCACCGGGCAGTGGGCGTCACGGGCGGCGGCGATGCCGGTGGAGCCGAGCAGCAGGCTGGCGAAGCCGCCGCGGCCCCGGGAGCCGACGACCAGCAGGGAGCCCTCGGTGCTGACCTCGGCCAGGACGCTCCCGGGGCTGCCGACCCGGCTCAGGTATTCGACGTCGGGCCGACCGCCCGCGCGCTGTTCGATCCGGGCGCGCACCTGGTCCAGGACGGGGTCGTCGGCGGTGTCCACCGCGACGAACTCGGGGGGCGCCCAGGCCGGGTACTGGCGCACGTGCAGCACCCGTAGGGGCACGCCCCGCATCAGCGCGGTCAGCACCGCCCATTCCAGGGCCCGCAGGCTGTCTTCCGATCCGTCGACCGCCGCGATGACCGGCAGGGTCATGTGGTCCCTCACCTCCGGAGTTCGGCATTCCACTGTGTCCGCCCAGCCTCGCCCAGCGGGCGGGGCCGTTGCGGGAAGCGGTGGCCGAGTGTCCGGAATTCGCGGCGGAAACCCTCGTGCGGCCCTCCGGGGCGGGATCGGGGCCTGCCGGGCGGCCTCAGGTCAGGTCGAACTCGCCCTTGCGGGTGTCCGAGACGAAGACGCCCCACTCGTCGGGGGTGAAGATCAGGGACGGACTCTCGGGCCGGCGGCTGTTGCGCATCGCGATGAATCCCTCGACGAAGGCGATCTGGACGTCTCCGTGTCCGCGGCTGCTGGAGCGCCATTCGGCCTGGCTGAGGTCGAGGTGCTCCGGCTTGTCCCATCCGGTGCGCCGCTGCTGCTGGGTGGTGCTGTCGGCCACGTCCGTGCTCCTCCCGTTGGGGTCGGCGGTCAGCCTACCGACCGGTCGGGGTCGCCGACAGGCCCCGTGCCGCGGCGGGCGCGGCACGGGGCGCCGGTTCAGGCGCCGGCCGCGCCGTGGCGATCGCGCAGTTCGCGCTTGAGGATCTTCCCGCTGGCGTTGCGCGGCAGTTCGTCGACGAGGACGACGCGCTTGGGCGCCTTGAAGGACGCCAGCCGCTCCTTGGCGTGGGCCACGAGGTCCTCCTCGGTGACCTCGCCCCTGCGCACCACGAAGGCGGTGACGGCCTCGATCCAGCGGGCGTCGGGCAGGCCGACGACGGCCACCTCGGCTACCTCGGGGTGCGTGTAGAGGGCGTCCTCCACCTGCCGGGAGGCGACCAGCACCCCGCCGGAGTTGATCACGTCCTTCACCCGGTCGACGATGGTGTGGTAGCCGTCCGCGTCGCGCACGGCCAGGTCGCCGGAGTGGAACCAGCCGTCGCGGAAGGCGTCCTGGGTCTCCTCGGGCTTGTCCCAGTAGCCCTCGCACAGTTGCGGGGAGCGGTAGACGACCTCGCCGGGGGTGCCGTCGGGGACGTCCTTGCCGTTCTCGTCGACGACACGGGCCTCGACGAAGAGGACGGGGCGGCCGCAGGAGTCCATCCGGCCCTCGTGCTCGTCGGGTCCGAGCACCATGGCGAGGGGGCCGATCTCGCTCTGCCCGAAGCAGTTGAAGAAGGCCAGGCCGGGGAGGCGTTCCCGCAGCCGCTCGAGGACCGGCACGGGCATGACGGAGGCACCGTAGAAGGCCTTGCGCAGCGCGCCGAGGTCGCGGGTGGCGAAGTCGGGGCGGTTGGCGAGGGCGATCCAGACCGTGGGCGGGGCGAACACGCTGTCGGCGCGGCCCGTTTCGATCAGGTCGAAGAGGCGGTCGCCGTCGGGCGCGTCGAGGATGGTGTTCCGGGCGCCCACGGCGAGGTAGGGCAGCAGGAAGACGTGCATCTGCGCCGAGTGGTAGAGCGGCAGCGCGTGCACGGGCCGGTCCTCGGCGCTCAGGCCGAGCGCGGTGACGGCGCTCAAGTACTCGTGGACCAGGGCGCGGTGGGTCATCATCGCGCCCTTGGGCAGTGCGGTGGTGCCCGAGGTGTAGAGGAGCTGGACCAGGTCCTCGGCGTGCGGACCGGGGCCGTCGTAGGGGGCGGTGGAGGCGAGGCGGCCGAGCAGCGAGTCGTCCGCGTCGCGCAGGGCGAGGACGGGCACGTCCTGCGGGAGGCGTCCGGCGAGCGCGGGGTCGGCGAGGAGAAGGGCGCTGCCCGACTGCCCCAGCAGGTACGTCAGGTCGTCGCCGGTGAGGTTCTGGTTGACCGGCACGTGGACCAGGCCGGCCCGGGCGCAGGCGAGGTAACCGATCAGGTAGGCGTCGGAGTTGTGGCCGTAGGAGGCGACGCGGTCCCCGGGCCGCAGCCCGTGCGAGCGCAGCACGGCGGCCGCGCGGGAGACCGCGTCGTCGAGTTCCGCGTAGGTCCACGACCGGTCCGCGTAGTCGACCGCGGTCCGGTCCGGGGTGCGGCGCGCGCTGCGGCGCAGGACGGCGTCGACGGTACTGGCGTTGCCGCTGCCGGCGGTGGTTCGGCTCATGGCGCCGATCCTGCGCGCGGGCTGCGGCGCAGGTCAAGAGGGCCGGTGGGCACACGAAGGGCCCGCCGGCTCCGGCACCGCTCGGGGAGCGGGGGCCGCGCCGACGGGCCGCGGGCCAGGACTTCGGCCCTCGCGCCGTCCGGTGGGTCAGCCCTTGAACACCGCCTTCTGCACCTCGTTGGGACCGTCGAAGCTGTCCTGGCGGAGGCTTTCGAGCTTCTCGACCAGGGAGCCGTCGGCGTGGTTGCTCCGGGCACGGTCGACGAGGGACTTCTTGTCCGTCGGACAGTCCATGCCGCTGAGGGCCTTTTGCAGGGCGATCGGATTCGGGTCGGCCATGGTGTGCCTCCGGGGGAGGTGGTCCTGTCCGGGAACTGCGGGCCCGCGCCAGGCGGGCGGGCGTGGCGAGCTACTTCGGGCCCGCGCTAGGCGGCGAGCGTGGCGAGGAACTCCGTGCACGCCTCGGCGCACAGGCGGCATGCCTTGGCCGCCTCCTCCGCCCCGGGGCAGGCGTCGAAGACCTCGGCGCACTCCAGGCACACGGTGCGGCACCACTCCACCTGCATCCGCAGCCCGGCCTCGTCCAGTCCGGTCTGCTCGGACAGCACGCGGCAGGTCGCGTCGCACACCTCGGCGCACATGATGCCCTTGCGCCGGGCGCGGTCCTGCGCCTCGGTGCCGTCCGGATCCATGAACCCCGCGCGCAGGGCGCAGGCCCTCGCACACTCGGTGCAGGCCTGCGCGCAGGCGAACCGGTCCTCCAGGAACCGGTACAGCTCGTCCTGGGATGCGCTCGTCACGTGGCCCGAGTTGCCCCCGTCCGCGGTGTCAAACGCCTGGCCCCGGGCACCCGGCGTCCAGGGAACCGACGGGTCCAGGAGACCGACGGAGGAAGGAGTGGTCCGCTTGCCCGGCCGTGAGGAACTGCCGTCCACCGTGGAGCGCTCCTCCGAGGAGGCCCGGCGCACCTGGGTCAAGGCGCACGACTCCGCCGTCGACGAGTACGGCGAGGAGGAGCGGGCCCACCGGGTGGCGTACGGGGCGCTGAAGCACACCCACGAGAAGGTCGGCGACCACTGGGAACGCAAGGAGGGCGGCCGCAAGGGCCCCTCCGACTCCCGGTCGGCGCGGCCGCGCGGGCAGGGCGGGCGCAGCGCCGAGGGGGTGGACGAGGCCGCGACCAAGGAGCACCTCCACGGGCCGGCGCGGCGGCTGGAGATCCCCGGCCGGTCGCGCATGTCGCGGCCCGAGCCGCTCGACGCGATCCGCCGGGCGAACCGCTCGCGGACCCGCGCCGCACGAGAAGGCGAATGACCGACGCACCGGCAGCAGACACGACGCGTATCGGTTCATATCAACCGATTGAGGGTAGATAGTGACCATGAGCTATGAATGGGTGGATTTCGCTCTGGAAGAGGGACAGATCGGCGGCCTCGCTCCGTTCATCCTCGGCGCGATCGTGGCCGCGGCGCTGATCGGCGCGGTCGTCTTCGGCTGGCGGGTCCGTCAGCGTGAGCCGCGCAGGCCGACGCCGGAGGAGCAGCCCAAGATGCCTCCCGGCGGTCCGGTGCGGGAGGACCGTTCGACCCGGGACGCGGACGACATTCCCCGCACGGACCACGACCGGCTCACGCCGCACCAGCTCGACCAGCAGGGCACCGTCCCCTCCGAGAAGGAGCCGCCGCGCCCGCGCTGGAACGAGGGCAGCAGCGGGGGCTTCGGCAGCGGGGGCGGCGGCCACCGCTGACGCGGGGCCGATGTCCCGCCGTACGTTCACGCGGGAAGCGAGTGAGTGATCATGGACCGTTCCGGCCGCGAGGGCCTTCCCCTGTCCGACTACGACCAGCTGCCGCTCGGCTCCCTGGAGAGCCGGATCCGCTCGCTGACGTCGGACCAGGTGGAGAAGCTGCTCACCCACGAGAAGGAGCACGCCCACCGGGTGCCCGCCACCCAGGTGCTCTCCGCCCGGCTGGATCAGCTCCGCGACGGCGCCGAGCCGACGGCGGGCGACCCGTCCGGGCTCCGTCCGGAGACCGGCGGCACGCCGGGCGGCTCTCCGGTGTCACCGCGGACCTCGGCCCAGCCTTTCAGTCCGCCGCCGCACGGCACCCCCGATCAGCGCGGCAAGCCGAAGGGCGACCGTTTCTGATCACGCCGCACTCCCCTCACCCGAAGGGCCCCGGGCTCCCCCGCCCGGGGCCCTTCGGCACGTCCGGGCGCCGGCGGCCCTGCGGGGTCCCGGCGTCGTCGGGCTCGGCGACGCGGTAGCCCACCCCCGGTGTCGTCAGGACGACCGGCGGGCCGCCCAGCTTGCGCCGCAGCCGGCCGACGGTGACGGCCACCGTGTTGGTGAAGGGGTCGGCGTTCTCGTCCCAGACCCGTTCCAGCAGGTTCTCGGCGCTCAGGAAGCCGGGCCGCGCGTGCAGCAGCGCCTCGAGCACGGCGAACTCCTTCACGGACAGCTCCACGGGGTGTCCGTCGCGCACGACGGTCCGGCGCACCGGGTCGAGCTCGAGGCCCGCGGCGCGCAGCACGCGGGCCCGGGCGCCCGGCCGGCGGCGGGCCAGGGACCGGACACGCAGGACCAGCTCGGGAAAGTGGAAGGGTTTGGCGAGGTAGTCGTCGGCGCCCAGGGTCAGGCCGCTGACCCGGTCGCCGGGCTCCCCTGCGGCGGTCAGCATGAGCACCATGGCGCGGTCGTCACGTACGGTGATCATCTGGCAGAGCGTGTCGCCGTGGATGCCGGGCAGGTCTCGGTCGAGGAGCACCACGTCGTAGGTGTTGAGGTCGAGCTTGGCGGCGGCGGCGAGTCCGTCGCATGCGACGTCGACGGCCATCCCCTGGTCCCGCAGCCCTTCGGCGACGACCTCGGCGAGCGATCGGGCGTCCTCCACCAGCAGGATCCTCACCGGGTCACGCTCCGGTAAACGGCCGCGGCCGCCGGCAGCGTCACCGTGACCCGCAGACCGCCCTCCGGCCTGGCCAGCAGATCGAGGCGCCCGCCGTGCGCGGCCACGATCGCGGCGACGATCGACAGGCCCAGTCCCGAACTCCCCTCCGGCCCCGTCCGGTCCGCGCCCAGCCGTTCGAACGGCTGGGCCAGCCGGTCCACCCGCCCCTGGTCGAGGACCCTCCCGCCGGTGACGACCACCAGCCGCACCTGTCCGCCGTGGTCCTCCGTGCTCAGCCGGACCAGGCCGCCCCGGTGGTTGTGGATGATCGCGTTGTCGACCAGGTTCTCCACCATCCGGGTCAGCAGGGCGGCGCTGCCGGTGGTGCAGGCGTCCGGCCGTGTCCCGTCCTCGACCGTCAGCTCCTTCGCGGCGAGTCCACCGGCCCGGGCGCTCAGCGCCTCCCGCGCCAGTTCGCCGAGCGGGACCGGGGTCGCGTCGGCGAGGGCCCCGGTCGTCGCGTGCTGTGCCCGGGCCAGGATCAGGAGGCCGTCCAGCAGGTGGTCGACCCGGTCCAGCTCGGCCCGTACCCGCTCGGCGAGCGCGACGGTCTCCGCGGCGGGCGCCGGTTTGGCGACGGCGACGTCCAGCGACGCGCGCATCGTGGCCAGCGGGGTGCGCAGTTCGTGCGAGGCGTTGCCGGTGAAGCGGCGCTGCGCGAGGAACGAGGCCTCGAGGCGGGCCAGGAGACCGTCGACGGTGTCGGCGAGCTCCTTGACCTCGTCTGCCGGTCCGGTCACGGCGAGCCGCTGGTGCAGGTTCTCCGCGGAGATCCGCCGGGTCGCGGCGGTGATCAGGCGCAGCGGGCGCAGGACCCGTGCGGCAAGGATCCGGCCGAGCAGGAGCGAGACGCCCGCCGTCACCGCCAGCGCGATCAGCGATCCGACCAGCAGCTGGTGGTCGCGCTGTGCGTGCACCTCGGCCAGGCGGCCCTGCAGGTCCCCCACGAGCTGCTCGGCGGCGGGGCCCGACAGCCGGCCCGGGGGCGGTCCGGCGGCGACGGTGCTGTCCCGTACGCCCGACATCAGGTTGGTGAGGGCGATCAGCACCGTCCCGGAGCCGAGGAAGGCGGCGGTGTAGAGGACGGTGAAACGCCGTTCGACGGTCGATCCCCGAAGCCGCTGGTACATGTCGTCGTCCCCCTCGCGTCCGGCCGGCCCCACTATGCCCCGCCGCGCCTAACAGCAGCATGACAAGGACGGTTCGGCCCCCGTTATGGCCGCGCCCGTAGAACCGGTCCATGACTGCGAACCAGAAGTGTCTCCGTCGGGAGTGGGCCGCGTTCGGGCGTCCGGCACGGTGGGCGGCCCTGGCGCTCTGCGTCCTGGTCGTCGTCGCCTGCGGGCTGCTGCCGGCCTTCGGCAGCCGCGTCTCCTGCGACGACCCGTGTCCGGCGCGGCCCACCGGGCCGGACGGCTCCCCCGTCGACGACCAGTTCTCCTTCCTGCACCGCGACCTGGGCGAGCGGGGCAGCATCACCGTCCGGATGACGGGCATGACCGGGACGATCACCTATCCGCCGCCGGACCACGACCGGATCGTCCCGGGTCTGGCGCCCTGGGCGAAGGCGGGGATCATCGTCAAGGACGGCGTGCGGCAGGGATCCCCCTATGCGGCGCTGATGCTCTCCGGCCACCACGGCGTGCGGATGCAGCACGGTTACCGGCACGACGTCGCGGGCCGCGCGGGTGGCGTCTCGGCCACCTCTCCCCGCTGGCTGCGGCTGACGCGGGCGGGCGACACCGTCACCGGCTTCGAGTCGCCGGACGGCGAACGGTGGACCAGGGTCGGCGCCGTACGACTGCCAGGGCTGCCCTCCACCGTGCAGGTGGGTCTGTTCGCGGCCTCCCCCGGCGATCTGACGCTGCGGCCCGCCGGGCTGGGCGGCACCACGCAACAGGTGCGTTTCACCCAGGCGTCCGGCGTCTTCGACCACGTCGGTCTGGAGGGCGCCACCGCGGGCGGCTGGCGGTGGGACGCCGTCGGCGAGATGAACCGGACCGACTGGGAGAAGTACCACCTGCCGTCCGGGGCGGTGGAAAGGGGCGGCCGGATCACCGTGACCGGCATCGGCGACATCGGGCCGCGCGACACCGAGGGGGCCCGGCCGGCGGAGCGGACGCTCGTCGGGCTGCCGCTCGGGCTGCTGGTGTTGCTGGTCGTGGCGGTGCGGTTCGCCGCCTCCCGCGACGGCGGCACACCGCTCGTGCGCCGGGTCCTGGCGGCCAGGGCTGCGGTCGTCGGCGCCGTCACGTTCGTCACCGGGCTGCTCGCGGTGGGCGTGGTCCTGCCGCTCGGCGTGGCGGTCCTGGAGAGCAACGGCGTCGCCGTCCCGGCGGTGTCCGCGTCCACGGAGGTGCGGGTCGTCGTCGCCACGGCCGCGGCCCTGGCCCTGGCGGCCGTGTTCACGGTGGCGCTCGGCTCCCTGCTGCGGCGCACCTGGCTCGCGCTGGGCGCCGCGGTCCTGACGATCGTGGTCCCGTACCTGGTGGCGTCCGTCCCGCTGCTGTCCGACGAGGTGTCACGGTGGCTGCTGCGGGTCACGCCCGCCGCGGGCTTCGCCGCGCAGCAGACCCTGGTCGAGCATCGCCATGTGATCGCGCACTACGCGCCCGCCACGGGGTACTTCCCGCTGCCGTGGTGGGCCGGCCTCGCCGTGCTCGCCGCGTACGCGGTGGCGTCCCTGTGGCTCGCGGCGCGCCGGCTCCCGCGGGGCTCGGAGGACGCGGCCCACGAGTCCGTGGGCGCGCCGGGGACCCCTGTCGGGGCGTGACCCGGGGGCGGGGCGTCCGGGTCAGGCGGCCTCGGCGGCGCCGAGGTCCTCGCCGGGTTCCCGGCCGCCGTGGCGGGCCTTCGGACGGACCAGGAGGGCGGCGGCCACCAGGGCGAGGGTGGCCGCCCCCGAGGCTGCCAGTACGGTGCGCGGTCCGAGAGCGGCGGTGAGCGGACCGCCGAGCGCGGCGCCCGTCGGGGAGGACGCCAGCAGGGCGGCGCCCCGCACGGCGAGCACGGTGGTCAGCCACGCCGCGGGGGTGCGGTCCTGGAAGAGGGTGAAGGACAGTGCGGTGAACGGGCCGTAGATCAGGCCGCCGAGCGCGAAGCAGGTGACCGTGACGGCGGGCGGCGCTCCGAAGCCGAACGGCAGGAGCACGGCTCCCCAACCGGCGACGATGCCGAGTGCCGTGGGCCACAGCGGCAGTCTCCGCAGCATTCCGGCGGCGAGCGAGCCGAGCACCGCTCCGGCGCTGAAGAGCGTCCAGTACAGGCCGAGGAGGTGCGGGCCCTGGTGCAGGTCCTCGGTGACGTGCAGCGGGAGGGCCACCTCGACGGGGCCGTAGAGGAAGAAGAAGGACCAGGTGAGGACCAGGATGCCCAGCAGCTCGGGCCGTTGCCGGAAGAGGCCGAGGACGGCGAAGGGCTTGCCGCCGGGGCCGCCCGACGGGCCGGCGGCGTCCGCCCCGCCCGCCCGGCCCGGCCCGCCTGGTCGGCCCGTCCCGCCCGGCCGCTCGTCGGCAGCGCCGTCGGGGCGGACCCTGACCGCGCCGATCGCGAGGACGGCGAAGGTCAGCGCGTCGATGCCGATGATCCAGGCGGGGCTCAAGGCGGTGATCAGCACACCGGCCAGGGCGGGCCCGAACACCATGGCGGCCGAGGCGCTGGAGCTGACCAGGGCGTTGGCGGCGAGCCGCCGTTCGGGCGCCAGGAGGGAGGCGAGCAGCGTGTACTTGCCCGCGCTGCCCCAGGCGTGCAGCAGGGAGGAGGCGGCCAGCAGCACCACGTACAGCCAGGGGGTGAGCACGCCGAGCACCCACGCCAGGGGCACGCAGGCGAGCATGACCGCCCGCAGCGCGGCGTCGGCGAACAGCAGTCGCCGGGCGGGGAAGGCGCGCATCCACCGTCCGAGCACCAGCGCGCCGACGGCTCCGGGCAGCGCGTAGGCGGCGACCGCGGTGCCGACGTAGAGCCCGCGGTTCCCGTCGGGCGCCAGCAGGACGGCGAGCCACGGCACGGTCACCACGGCCATCCCGTCGCCGAAGTCGGACGCGGCGAAGGCGAACAGCAGCCGTCTGAACGGCCGGTGCGCGAACAGGGGTCGGTAGGCCGGGGGCAGCTTGGGCAGCCTGGCCCGGCCGGTTCCAGGTGCGGTCACCGGGACAGCTTCACGCCAGGAGTGCGAGGGAAGTCAAGACTGTGTCGGTTCGGTGACGCGATCAGGCCACCACGACGCAGCCGCGCCGCTCCAGGGCGACGGCCACCGGGTCGTCACGGGGGTCGACGACGAGATCGTTCCACCGCAGGTCGAGTTTCTCCAGGGAGGGGAGTTCGGTCAGCCACGGTGGCAGGCGGACGATCCGGTTGCCCCGCAGGTCGAGGGTGCGCAGCAGGGGCAGGCCGACGAGCGGGGCGGGGACCTCGGGGAGCAGGTTGTCGCGCAGCTCGAGGTGCCTCAGCTCGCTCAACCGGGAGGAGGAGGCGGGGAGTCCGGTGAGGCGGTTGCCCTTGAGCCACAGTTCCCGCAGGTTCGCGAGGTCGCCGATCCGCTCGGGGAGCGCGGTCAACGCATTGTGCTGAGCCCGCAGTTCCACCAGGGCGGCCATGCGGGTGAGGGAGTCGGGCAGTTCGGTCAGGCGGTTGTCGCCGACGTTGACGAGCCGCAGCGCGGTCAGCCGGCCCAGTTCGCGGGGCAGGCGGGTCAGGCGGTTGTCGTGGAGGTAGAGGCAGCCGGTGAGTTCGGTCAAGTCGCCCAGCTCGACGGGGAGTTCGGTGAGCGCGTTGTGGCCCAGGTCGAGCGTGGTGAGCTGTCGGAGCCCGCCGACGGCGGGCGACAGCTCGGTGAGGGCGTTGTCGGCGAGGATCAGCACGCGCAGCTCGCGCCGGTCCCAGACGGACTCCGGCACCGCGCCGAGACGCCGGCGCCACAGGTTCAGCGTGCTCAGAGCCGCTCCTCGAGGAAGCGTTCCAGCTGGCCGATCAGGTCGTCGGCCTCGCCGAGGGGAACGCTGCGGTCGGTGACGACGGAGTGGCCGTCGTGCTCCAGGGTGTAGACGAACATGTCGCGGGCGCCCTCGTCGACGCTGCGGGGCGGGAGCGCGGCGAAGTCGACCTTCTCCAGCAGGCCCCGCAGCCGGTCGCGGTCCACGCCGTTGAGCGGGTCGGCCTCGCGGACGCCCTCCTTGCGGTCGCTGATCTCCACGGTGCCGTCGGTGGACGCCAGGATGGAGCGGCGGACGCCGGCGATCCCGCCGGAGACGGTGAGGCGGACGGTCTCGGGCCGCTCGCTCGGCGTCGCCCCGTCACCGCCCTGCTCCCCCGGCTCACTCGGCGCTTGCCCCGACGGCGCCGTCGCTCCCGGCGAGGGCGGGAGGGACGACCCGTCCGGCTGGGACGCCTCCACCGACCCGCAGGCGGCCAGCAGCAGGCAGGTGGCGGCCAGCAGGGCGGGGCCACGGCCTCGCATCCGGTACGGCATGTCGGACTCCTTCCGCCTGGCAGGTCCAGGTCTCACACGGTAGCCGCCCCCTCGTCCCCCGGCTCCCGGACCGCGCAGTCGTGGACGAAGAGCACCCGCCGGGGTGCGAGGGCGGCGATCCTGTCCATCCATGGACGGCGGGGAGGCAGAGGAGGTTCCGTGCCTCGATGGCCGGTCCGGCGTCCGTGCCGTCGAGGGCCGGTCCGGCGTCCGTGCCGCGCGGCGCGGTCAAGGGGTGGTGGCGGGCGCGCCGAGTCCGTGCAGGACGCGGGCGCGCAGGAGTTCGTACTCCTCGCGGCAGCGGCGGATCTCCGCGGGGCGGGCGATCACCCGGCCGCCGGTGACGGTCTCGTGGGGGCCGAACTGCTCGCGGGTGAGGTCGATCTCCACGCCCGCGCCGAGGCGGTTCCACCAGTGGTAGTCGGTCCACCGGCCGTCGGCGTGGACCTCCCCGCGGATCAGCTCGCCGCCCAGCAGGTCGTGGAGGACCAGCGCGGTGACGCCGCACTGGTCGCGGGCCGGATTGTCCGGGCGCCAGTGCGGCCGGTACTCGGGGGTGCACGTCTCGGCGCTCCAACTGGCGCGGATCGCCTGCTCGACGTCGGTCAGCAGCAACGGACTCATGCTCCCGATGCTGCCGCACCCCACCGACAACGCCGGGCGTCCCGCCCGGCGCCGGATCAGTCCGCCGGACCGATCAGGACCGCGACCGTGGCGTCGCGGCCCCCGCGCAGACGGCTGCCGAGCAGGGTCAGGCGGCCCGTCAGCCCGTACTTGCGGGCGATGCCCCGGCGGACCCGCGCCGTCTCCTCGGGCGTGCCGAGGCGCGCGCGGGCCTCGACGGCCTCGCCGCGGAGGTTGCCGCGGAAGTCGCACGGGGCCACCGTCACCCGGCCGTCGCGCCGGAGGCGCTTGACCTTGCCGCTGTCCGCCCTGGTCCACACCGCCAGGGCGCCCTCCCCGTCCGGTACCACCCAGACGGGGGTGGCCACCGCCCGCCCGTCCTTGCGGAACGTCGTCACCGAGACGTACGGGGCGGTGGCCAGGGCGTCGAGAGTGCTCATGAACGGGCAGGCTACCCGGTCAGTTGACGCCGCGGTCGGCTCCCTCCCAGTAGGGCCGGCGCAGCTTGAACTTCTGGATCTTCCCGGTGGCGGTGCGCGGGATGGAGTCGCGGAACTCGACGCTGGTGGGCGCCTTGTACCCGGCCGCCCGCTCCTTGCAGTGGGCGATGATCTCGGCCTCCTCAGCGCGGGCCCCCTCGGCGAGGACCACCAGCGCCTTGACCGTCTCGCCCCACTTCTCGTGCGGTACGCCGATCACCGCGACCTCGGCGACCGCCGGGTGGCTGAAGATCACGTCCTCGACCTCGATGGAACTCACGTTCTCGCCGCCGGTGATGATGACGTCCTTCTTGCGGTCGGAGATGGTGAGGTGACCGTCGTCCGGGTCGAGGAAGCCCCCGTCGCCGGTGTGGAACCAGCCGTCGTCCAGCGCGTCGGCGGTGGCCTCCGGCTTCTCCCAGTAGCCCTCCATCACGGTGTTGGAGCGGGCCAGCACCTCGCCGGTGCCGGAGACCTTCAGCCGGGTGCCGAGGGTGGGCAGCCCGGCGCGGGACAGCCGGTGGGCGCGCTGTTCGGCGGGCAGGGCGTCGTCGCCGGGCAGGGAGCGGTTGAAGGTGAGCAGCGGCGCGGTCTCGGTGAGGCCGTAGATCTGCAGGAACTCCCAGCCGAGCTCCTCGTTCACCCGCTGGATGGTGCGGCTGGGCGGCGGCGCGCCCGCGCAGACGACGCGCACGCGGTCGCGGCCGGGGATCTCGCCCTCCCAGTCGGCGGCGGCGTCGAGGACCGCGTTCCAGACGGCGGGGGCGCCGCACATCAGGGTGACGCCGTGCCGCTCGACGCGGCGCAGGATCTCGGCGCCGTCGACCTTGCGCAGGACGATCTGCGGCACGCCGAGGCCGGCCATCACGAACGGCATGCCCCAGCCGTTGCAGTGGAACATGGGCAGGACGTGCATGTACACGTCGCGCTCCCAGGCCCGGGTGTGCAGGCCGAAGGTGACGGCGTCCACCCAGATGTTGCGGTGGGTGAGCTGGACGCCCTTGGGGCGGGCGGTCGTGCCGGAGGTGTAGTTGATGGTGGCGGTGGCGTTCTCGTCCGGCTCCGACCAGGGGCGCGGCTCGACGTCGAAACGCATCAGTGTCCGCTCGGTCTCCTCGCCGAGGACGAAACGGTGGCGGACGGAGACCTGTGCGAGCTCGGCGTCGAGCTCGGGATCCACCAGCAGCACCGAGGCTCCGCTCTGACGGACGATGTAGTCGACCTCGTCGGGCCGCAGGCGGAAGTTGACGGGCACGCAGATCCGTCCGCTCATCGGCACCGCGAAGAGCAGTTCGAGGAGCCGGGCCGAGTTGTGGCTGACCACGGCGATCCGCTCGCCCTCGGCGACGCCCAGCGCGTCGAAGCCCGCCTGCCAGGCGCGCACCCGTTCGGCGAAGCGGCCGTAGGTGCTCGGCGGCACGGGCCAGGCCGGCTGGTCGAGCTCGTCCACCACCCCGGCGCCGGCGGCGAAGCCCGCCTCCGCCCGGTCGAGGAAGTCCGCGATGGTCATGGGCACCCGCATCGTTCTCACTCCTCCGTACGGTGGCCCGGCGGTCTCTCCGGGCCGGCCGGGTCGGCCAAGGTCCGAACATCTCATCACCCCCGCGCTCCCAGGTGAACACCGCGACGGCAGGTGCGGCCGGAAGAGATCGTGAAGAGACGGCAGAGGTCTCCCGAGGCCGGCGCCCGGGCACGCGGGAAGGCCGACCACGAGGGAGAGCGGGGCGCGAGGGAGGGCCGGGACGGACCTGCGCCTCGTCCCGGCCCCCGCTCCCCGCCCGGCGCGTGAACAGCGACGACAGCGGATCCGCGCCGGCGGCCGGCGGCCGACCCGTCATCAGGTCGGCGCGGCCGCAAGGGGGTTCAGCATACGTACAGCTGTGCCCGCCGGGCCAACGGCCGGACTCTTGATGTGCCCGCGTCAGCGTGCGCATATTGGTACGGACCAATGTTCGTGTCCTGTCGGCGGAGGTTCGGTATGGCTGGTGCGGAGCGCGTTCCCCGTCGGGCGGCCCGGTGCTGCGGCGCCCTGCTCACCGCGGTCCTGGCCACGTCGTGCGGCTGGGGCGCGGCCGCCGGCGAGGAGGACGGCGGGCGGCTCCCCGCGGCTCCGGCCGGCGTCACCGCGCAGGCGGGCAGCGCCACCAGCGTGCACGTGATGTGGAGCCGGGTGGCCGACAACGGCTCCCGGGTGGAGGCCTACGAGGTGTACCGCGGTTCCGCCAAGGTGAAGGAGGTCGCCGCCTCCGAGCACATGACGGACGTGGTGCGGCTGAAGGCGGACACCGCCTACACCTTCCACGTGCGGGCCCGCTCCGCCGACGGCCGGCTGGGCCCGCGCAGCGCCGTCGTGCGGGCCACCACCCCCGCCGCGAGCGCCGCCGACACCCGTGCGCCGTCAGCTCCGAAGCGCCTGGAGGGCCGCGCCGTGGGCAGCCGGGCGGCGCAGTTGTCCTGGGAGGCGGCCACGGACGACCAGGAGGTGGTCTCCTACGAGATCCACCAGGGCTCGACGAAGATCCACAGCGTGGGCGGCGCGCAGACCGCCGCGGTGGTCACCGGCCTGCGCCCCGGGACCCGTTACTCCTTCACGGTGCGGGCCAGGGACGCGGCCGGGAACCTCTCCCCCGCCGGCGGCCGGGTCCGGATCACCACCGCCGGGGCGAAGGAGGACGACGGGCGCGCCACGGCCCCCGTCGCGTTCCGCGCGAAGACGGTGCGGGCGGACGGCGCCTGGCACCTGGAGATCTCCTGGGAGCCGCCGCCGGCCGACGGCGTGATCACCGAGTACCGGATCCACCTCGACGGGCGGCCGGCCACCACCCTGGTGTGGGGCGGCGAGGCCCCGGGCGGCCGGGCGACCCACCGCTTCTACCTCGGCGGGGAGGCCGGGGAGACCCACCGGGTGCGTCTGCGCGCGAAGCTTCCGGACGGCACGTGGGGCGGCTTCTCACCGGAGCGGACGGTGACCACCGGCGAGTGAGGGTCCGCTGCCGGAGGGCGGAGGCCCGCCGAGGAACGACGGTGCACCGTCGGCCGGCGGCGGCTACGGAAGGGCGGGAGCCCGCCCGAACAGCGGGGGCCCGCCGACGGGGGCGAGGGGGCGCCGTCGGCCAGCGGCGGGCTACCGGAGAGCTGAGGGCCCGCCAAGGGGCGACGATGCGTCGACGGCCCGCGGAGGTCTGCCGGAGCGCCGGGGGTCCGCCACCGGACGGCCGAGGCCCGGCCACGGGGCGACGATGCGTCACCGGACGGTGGGCGTCGTCCGCGGGCTCGGCCGAGGGCGTCACCTGTCCGGGTGCTCTCCGGGTGCGCCCGGCGCGCCGGGGACATTGGCTGTCCCCGAGGGCGGTACGGGCCTCCCGATCCTCGGCGGCGCCCAGGAATGTCCGCCAGCCGTGCCGCCGGAGGTCAGACCCATGCGTACACCTCGCGTCATCGTCCGATCAGGCCTGACCGTGGCCGCCGCCCTGCCGCTCGCCTTCGCGGGGTCGGCCGTCGCCGCCCCGGGCATCTCCGTGAGCACCAGCGGCACCACCGTCGCGGTCACCACCAGCGCCTGCACCCAGACCAACGGCAGCTGGGGCACCGCCTCGCTGCTGAACAGCACCCAGAACACGTTCGCCGAGGGCCGTCAGGTCGCCCTGTCGGGCTCGGCCACCAGCCAGTCGGCGGCCTGGTCGAGCGTCTCCCCCGGCACCTACACGGTGATCGTCCGGTGCTCGAACAACAGCACGGCGGGCACCCAGTCCGTCATCGTCTCGGGCACCCGGCCGACGGCCACGCCCACGTCCACCCCGACCTCCACGGCGACTCCGACCATGTCGGCCACCGCCTCCCCCACGCGCGGCGTGATGGGCGGCATCGGCGGCGCCGTGAAGGACCACACCACCCTCACCCTGGTCGCGGGCGGCGCCCTGGTCGGCGCCGGGGTCGGCGGCGGCGCCTGGTACCTGCGTCGCCGGGCCAGGCCGCACCGTTTCTGAGCGGTTTCCCGCACGCGCCGCACATGGGCCGCCGCCCGGCAGGACAGCCGGGCGGCGGCCCAGGCGTGTCGCGGGGCCATGCATGTCACGGGGTCACGCGTGTCGCGGGGCCACGCGTGTCGCGAGGCCACGCGTGTCGCGAGGCCACGCGTGTCGCGAGGCCACGCGTGTCGCGGGGCCACGCGTGTCGCGAGGCCACGCATGTCGTGAGGCCCGCGCACCCTCCCTCGGGAGCCCCCGCCCGTCAGTGGACGGGCGTCGCTGCCGGGAGCACGCCGGTGATCACATGGGCCTCGCTCTCCTCGCAGACCGCCACCCCCGCCGTCAGCCCCGCCTCCGCGAAGGCCCGCCGCGCCGCCGGGGCCTGACGGCCGCTCGTCTCGGCGAGCAGGCAGCCGCCGGGGGCGAGCCAGGCGGGCGCGCCCTGGGCCACCCGGCGCAGCACGGCGAGTCCGTCGGGGCCGCCGTCCAGGGCGGCGGGCGGTTCGTGCTCGCGCGCCTCGGCGGGCAGCAGGCGGATGTCCGCGGTCGGCACGTAGGGCACGTTGGCGGCGAGGATCTCGATGCGTCCGCGCAGGCCCGCGGGCAGGGCGGCGAACAGGTCCCCGTGGTGGACCCGGCCGCCCCGGGGCGCGAGGTTCCGCCCGGCGCAGTCCACGGCGGCGGGATCGATGTCGGCGGCGTGCAGTTCCGCGTCGGGCAGCGCGGCGGCGAGCGCCGCCCCGAGGGCGCCCGACCCGCAGCACAGGTCGACGACCACCCGGGCCGCGGGCGCGAGCGCCAGGGCGCGGCCGACCAGGAACTCGGTGCGGCGGCGCGGCACGAAGACCCCCGGAGCGACGTCGATCCGCAGTCCGCGGAACTCGGCCCAGCCGACGACGTGTTCCAGCGGCTCCCCGGCCGCGCGCCTGGCCACCAGGGAGGCGAGCCGGTCCGGCGTGTCCGCCGCGGCGGCCAGGAGAGCGGCCTCCTCCTCGGCGAAGACGCAGCCCGCGGCGCGCAGCGCGGCGACCACGGCGTCCGGAGCGGCCGGCGGAACGGGGGATGATGTCCGGGGAGTTGTCATCGGCCTCGGCTGTCGGTGGCGGTGGCGGTGGCGACGGAACGGCTGTCGGTGGCGGGCGACGGGGCGCCGGACCCGCTCGGGCGCGGCCACCCTACCCAGCGCCCCCCGGCCGGGCATCCGCATTGTCCGCGCCGTGGCGGCACCTCGTCTCCCACCCCTGAGGTTCGTGGTTGTATTCTGCAACCAGAACGTGAGGAGGTTCCCGTGAACTCTGGCGCCGACGTGGCGATCGAGACGATCCACCGCGAGATGACGTCGTTCGCCCGCCGGGCGCGCGCCCTGGCCGGACGGCTGCATCCGGAACTGTCCCTGGTCTCGTTCGCGCTGCTGGGGCACCTGGAGGAGGGCTCCGGCTGCCGCGCCACCGACCTGGCGGAGTACTACGCGCTGGACAAGTCCACGGTCAGCCGTCAGGTCGCGGTGCTGGAGCGCGAGGGTCTGGTGGAGCGCCGCCAGGACACGGAGGACCAGCGGGTGCAGGTGCTGCAGCTCACCGAGGCGGGGCGCCGGATACTCGCCCGGGTGACCGAGCGCCGACGGGCCGCGTTCAAGGAGCGGCTGAACGGCTGGCCGGAGGAGGACCTGGTCCGCTTCGCCGCCTACCTGGAGCGCTACAACGCCGGGCCGTCGGGCGGTTCCGCCTCGCCGGAGGGCTGAGCGGGTACTGCGGGGCGGGTGGCGACGACCAGGCGGCAGCACGGGCTGCCGTCCTCGCGGCTGCCGAACTCCGGCATCGCGTAGGTCTCCACGGCGAACCCGGTCCGGGCGAGGGCCTCGCGCAGCGTCCCGAAGGTCAGGGCGCGGTAGTACATGACGAACCGCGGGCGCCACACGGCGTTGCGGATCCGCATGGCCGTGTCGAAGGCCCGCAGCCCCAGGGCCTGCCGGGATCCCGGGCGGGGAGGCCCGGGCAGGGGGAAGGCGAGGCGTCCGCCGGGGCGGAGCACGGTGAACGCCTGCCCGAGGAGGGCGGGCAGGTCGCGGGGCAGGAAGTGGCCCAGGGCGCCGAAGGTGACCGCCAGGTCGAACGACTCCGGGGCGAGGGGGAGGTCGCGCGCGTCCGCGCGGACCAGGTCCGCCCACGGGGCGGCGAGGCGGGCGCGGTCCAGCATGCCGGTGCTGAGGTCCACGCCGGTGACGCTTCCGGGGCACAGGTCCCGCAGGACGCCGAGTCCGGCGCCGGTGCCGCAGCACAGGTCGAGGCCGTCCTCGAAGGGGCCGAGCGGCGCCAGGGCGTCCCGCGTCGCCCGCAGGAAGCGGTCGGGGGTGCGGAACGAGGTGTGGTCGAACATCGGGGCCAGCAGGTCGTAGCCGTGCTCGACGGAGGACAGCGCCTGTACGGCGAGCTGACCGAGCGTCGGCCCCTGCGGAGCGGTCGCCTGCGGGCCCCTCTTCGGGGCGTGCGCCTTCGGAGCGGACATGCCCGGAGCATAACGGCGGCCGTACGGCATCCGGGTGTCGCTCGGCCCGATCCGGCCGTGGCGTGCGGCGCGCCCGGCACCCCCTTCCTACGTTGTTCGTATGAAAAGCGCACTATTCTCATGGAGGTCCGGTTCGGGTCCCGCCCGCCGCGTCGCCGTCGCCGCGTGCGCCCTGCTCGCGGTGGGGGCGGGGGCGCCGGCGCCGAGTCCGACGGCCGCTCCGCCGGACCCGCTGCGGACCTCGGGCACCCAGGTGCGGCTGACCGGCGGCGCGCCGCGGGTTCCGGAGGTTTCGGCGCTCTCCTGGGTGGTCGCGGACGCCCGCAACGGCGACGTGCTCGCCGCGCACGACGCGCATCGCGCGCTACCGCCGGCCAGCACCCTCAAGACCCTGTTCGCGCTCGCGCTGCTCCCCCGGGTCCCCGAGGGCCGTCACCGGGCGACCGACGCGGAGCTGGCCGGGGTCGGTGAGGGCAGCAGCCTGGTCGGGGTCGAGGCGGGGCACGACTACGCGGTGGGCGACCTGTGGCGGGGCGTCTTCCTGAGCTCCGGCAACGACGCGGTGCACGTCCTGTCCGCCATGGCGGGCGGCACGGCGGCCGCGGTGGCCCGGATGCGGGAGACCGCCGAGGAACTGGGCGCCCGCGACACCCATGTGGTCACGCCGGACGGGTACGACGCGCCGGGGCAGGTCTCGTCCGCGTACGACCTGGCGGTGTTCGGGCGGGCGGGACTGAACGACCCGCGGTTCGCGGAGTACTGCCGGACCGCTGTGGCGAAGTTCCCGGGCCGGCGGGGCGTGTACGACATCCAGAACACCAACCGGCTGCTGACGGGGGCGCTGGGGGTGAAGGCCTACCCCGGGGCGATCGGGGTGAAGAACGGGTACACCAGCAAGGCGGGCAACACGCTGATCGCGGCGGCCAGGCGGGGCGGACGGACGCTGGTGGTCACGGTGCTCAACCCGCAGGACGACACCCCCGGCTCCGTGTACGAGGAGGCGCGGTCCCTGCTGGACTGGGGCTTCGACGCCGCGGGACGGGTCCGCCCGGTCGGGTCCCTGGAACCTCCCGTCGCGGCCGGCCCCCCGGCCTCGCACCGGCCCGGCCCCGCCACGGAGCACGCGGCGGCGGTCGCGGCCCACGCGGGCGACGGCGGCGTGGGGTGGCGGACCGCCCTGCTGGGCGGCTGCGCGGCCGCGGTGGCAGCGGGCGCCACGGTGGTCGGAGCGCGCCGTCGCCGGGCCCGGCACGCGGACGGGTGACGCTGCCCGGCGGCCGGGTCGGCACACGCGGGCGTCACGCCGGCTGCGGCGGCCGGGGACGCACGGCCGCCAGGCCGGGCGCCGTGACCGTGAGGTCAGAAGATGACGCGGGCGGCGGCGAGGGCGGCGGCGGTCTCCTCGTCGCCCTCGAGTTCGATCTCCCCGCGCGCCGGGCGCCCCGAGAGGTGCCGGGCGAGGACGACCGCGTCGGCCCGGAGGGTGACCGCCGGCGGGCCGGCGAGGTCGCCGATCCGGTAGCTGCCCCCGAGCGGGCCGGACAGCTCCAGCTGACAGGGCGGCCCCGTCCAGCCCAGCGCCAGGTCCAGCAGGATCTGCCGCATGACCTCCTGGTCGTGCGCGCCCAGGACCAGTTCAGCCCCGGTCGCGTCGCAGATGTCGACCCGGTGCATCCACGGGTCGCGGGCCACCAGGACGTCGTGCAGGTACTCCATCGAGTCCTCGGGCAGCGTCCGGCCCTCCGGGAAGATCATGCTGGTGCGCAGCCGGCGGCGTGCCGCGACGGGCACCCGGCCCAGCGAGCGCACCCCGCGGGTGCCGAACCGGTCCAGTTCCCCGGTCAGTTGCTCCCCCGGCATGTCGGCGCGGTCCTCGATCTGGGCCTCGTTGTGACCGTCGAGGGCGCCGAGGCCGGGGTGTTCGGCCCGCGCCCGCCGGACGCGGGTGAACATCAGCCAGGGCCTGACCAGTTCCTCGCACTGGCCGACCTCGTGGGCGGCCATGTCCCGCACGGTCCACCCGGTGCAGGGGGTCGGTCGTGACCACGCTTCGGGCGGCAGTGAGCCCAGTACGTCTACGGAGGCCCGTATCTCCGCCGCGTTGACCCTGCGGGCCTGGACGGCGGGAGTACGGGGGATGTCCCGGGCGGAGACAGTGGTGGCCGTGGTCATGCCGCACCTCCTCGGCCCCCTGCTCCCACGGTACTCCGCGGGCGCCCGGCCGGCCCGGCGAGGAACCCGCGCCGGGCGGAGCCGGATCAGCCCCACAGCGTGATCAGCCCCACAGCGCGTCGCCCAGGGCCACGCCCGCGTACATCGCGGCCAGTCCGGCGACGAGGCTGCCGAGGGCGTTGCCGGCCGCGAGGACCGGTGAGCGCTCCTCGGCCAGGCGCAGCGTCTCCCAGGAGAAGGTGGAGTACGTGGTGAGCGCCCCGCACAGCCCGGTGCCGAGCAGCAGTTGCAGGTGCTCCCCCGCCGCCCCGGCCGCCGCGGCGCCGGTCAGCAGGCCCAGCACCAGCGAGCCGGCGACGTTGACCGTGAAGGTGCCCCAGGGGAAGACCGCGTCCGGCCTCAGCCGCAGCCGCACCGCGCGGTCGGTGAGGTACCGCAGCGGGGCGCCCACCATGGCGCCGGCGATCACCAGCAGCCAGTTCACCGCGGCCTCCTCCGCAGTCCGAGCCGGGCGGCCGCCGTGCCCAGGAGGACGGCGGCCAGGGCCGCGAGCAGCGTGCCGGCGAGGTAGAGGAGGGCCGCCAGCGGCTCCCGGGCGTCCTGGAGCCGCTGGACGTCCAGCGCGTAGGTGGAGAAGGTGGTGTAGCCGCCGAGCACCCCGGTGCCGAAGAAGGGGCGCAGCAGCGGATGCGGCGTCCGCGCCCCTTCGGTGACCAGCACGGTGAAGGCGCCGATCACCGCGCAGCCGCTCACGTTGACCCAGAACACCGCCCAGGGGAAGGCGTCCGCGGCGGCGGGCCAGCGCAGGACGGCCGCGTAGCGGGCGCTCGCGCCCAGCGCGCCGCCGAGGGCGACCGCGAGGACGACGGGGGCGTCGGCACGCCAGGCGCGGGGGAACCGGGGTGCCCGCGGCGGTCCGGTGCGGGAGGCGGCGCGGCGTCCGGAGGGGTCCGGCAGGGGGGCGTCCGGGGCGGGGGTGTCACTCATGTCGGTGCTCGAGCCTAGCGCCGTCACCGAGGGGCCGGGGGAAAGGGGCCGGTCGGCCCTACGCCGGGCGGGCCGGCCCTGACAACGTGATCGTTCCACCGTGCCGGAACAGGACGTCCGTGTCCCCGCGAGGAGAGCCCAGGAGCGCGCATCATGCCCCGAACCGTCACCGTCGGCGTGGACGGCTCGCCGGAGAGCCTCACGGCGGCCGACTGGGCCGCGCGGGAGGCCGAGTTGTGGGGGCGTCCGGTACGGCTGGTGCACGCGGGCCCCTGGCAGCCGTACGCGGCGGCGGGTGAGGATCGCGGCGGCGACCCGGAGGTGGAGGCTGCGCGGCGCCGGTGGGCGCAGCGGGTGCTGCGGGAGACCGCGGAGCGACTCACCGCCGGGCGGCCCGGACTGCGGGTCACCTTCGAGCAGGTGCGCGAGACGCCGGCGTCCGCGCTGCTGGACGCGGCCTCGCACGGGTGCCCGCTGGTGCTGGGGTCACGGGTCGCCGGGAGTCCGGACGGCGGCGAGGACGTGTGGCTGCTCGGCCCGGTGACGCTGGCGGTGGTGGCCGGGGCAAGCGGTCCGGTGGTACTGGCGCGGTCCCCGGGCGTGCCGGAGGCCGGAGGTTCGTCGGGCGTGCCGGGGCCGTCGTGGGACGGCGAGCCCTCGCCGGACGTGGTGCTGGGCCTGGACCCGCGGCGCCCGGCGGCCGGCGCGGTGGCCTTCGCCTTCGGTGAGGCGGCACGACGGCACGCCCGGCTGGAGGTGGTGCACGCCTGGCGGCGGCCGCCCGGGGCGGATCCGGCACAGGACCGCGAGCTGGAGCGGGAGGCGGGAGGGGCACTGCGGGAGGTGCTGGACCCGTGGCGGGAACGTCACCCGTCGGTGCGGGTCACGGTGCGCACGGGGTTCGGCGCCGCGCCGTCGCGGCTGGTCGACGCGGCGGCGGAAGCCTCCCTGCTGGTGGTGGGCCGCGGCGGGGCGCGTGGGCGGATCGGCGGCGTGACGCGGACGGTGCTGCGGCACTGCTCGACCTCGTTGGCGGTCGTCCCGGGGTGACCGCCGGCGGGGCCGCGGTCGTCCCGGGGTGACCGGCCGGGCGGGGGCCGGCGGCTGTTCCGGAGGGCGTACGCCGGATGCGCGCCGCCGCGCGACCAAGGAGCATGGGGGCATGGAGCCCCGCCTGAGGACCATCGTCTACCCCGTCGGCGACCCGGACGGGGCCAAGGGCCTTTTCCGCGCGCTGCTCGGCGTCGAGCCGCACGTCGAGGGGACCAACTGGACCGGGTTCCGCACGGCGGACGGGCAGGGGGCCGGGGTGGAGATCGGGCTGGACCCGCACGGCCACGACGCCGGGCTGACCGGTCCCGTCCCCTACTGGCACGTCGAGGACCTGAGGGCCACGCTGGCCGCGGTGCTGGCCGCGGGGGCGGAGGTGGTCCAGGACGTCCGCGACGTCGGCGGCGGCAAGCTGGTCGCCACCGTGCGGGACCCGGACGGCAACCCGGTGGGCCTGGTCGAGGACCGTCCCGGCGAGGGGCCGGCCGGCGCCTGAGACGTTCGACCGGGACGTGGCGAGCCCTGCGCGCCGCCCGCCGGGTGTCCGCCCGGTGTCCGCCCGGCGGCCCGGCTGACGCCCCGTCCGATCGGGCGCTTCCGGGGTCTCCCCCGCCGGACGACGCCGACCTACGATGGGCCCCATGGCAGCGGACACGGCCGGTGCGCGGCTGGAGCAACGGTGGCGCGGCATTCTCGCGCTCCATTCCCGTACGGTCTGCGAGATCGACCGGGCACTGCATCCGCACGGGCTGTGCGCCAGCGACTTCGAGGTGCTGGAGGTCCTCGTGTCGGGGACGCCGGACGGCCCGGGCGTCCCCTGCCGTGTGCAGGACATCGCCGAGCGGGTCCACCTCAGCCAGAGCGCTCTCTCCCGACTGCTGGGCCGCCTGGAGCGCGAGGAACTGGTGGAGCGCACGGTGTGCCGCGAGGACCGGCGCGGGGTGTGGGTGGCGCCCACGGCCCGTGGCCGCGAGCTGTACGCGCTGGTGCGCCCACTGCAGCGCGAGGTGCTCTCCCGCACCCTGACGGACTGAGCTTCACGCCCTGACCGGCCGACCGTTCGCACCGTGAACGGCCGACCGTTCGCACCGTGACCGGCCGGCCGTTCGCACCGTGAACGGCCGGCCCTCCGTTCCCTGACCAGCTGGTCCTCCCTCGCCCCGTCGCACCCGCCGTGCCCACCGGCCGGGGTGAGCCCGTGCACGCGCACACATTGTCAACAATTTCGTCAGCGGTTACTGTGTGGGCGTGTGAGGCACCCGGAGAGGACTCGGATGATCATCGATTGCCATGGGCACTACACCACCGCGCCGCCTGCCCTGGAGGTGTGGCGCAGGCGCCAGATCGCCGCCGTGGGCGACCCCTCGGCCGCGCCCTCTCCCGACGAGCTGCGGATCGACGACGAGGACCTGCGGGCCACCGTCGAGCCCCACCAGCTGCGACTGATGGACGAGCGCGGCATCGACCTGACCGTCTTCTCGCCCCGCGCGTCGTTCATGGCGCACCACATCGGCGACTTCACGACCTCCGCCACCTGGGCCTCGGTCTGCAACGACCTGGTGGCCCGCGTCGCCGGGCTGTATCCGGACCGCTTCGCACCGGCCGCCATGCTGCCGCAGTCGCCGGGCGTGGACCCCGCGACCTGCGTGCCGGAGCTGGTGCGGGCGGTCGAGGAGCTGGGCGCCGTGGCGGTCAACCTCAACCCGGACCCGTCCGGCGGTCACTGGACCGCGCCGCCCCTCACCGACCGCTCGTGGTACCCCCTCTACGAGAAGATGGCCGAGTACGACGTCCCGGCGATGATCCACGTGTCGACCAGCGTCAATCCCGCCTTCCACACCACCGGCGCGCACTACCTCAACGCCGACACCACGGCGTTCATGCAGCTGGTGCAGGGCGACCTGTTCAAGGACTTCCCGACGCTGCGCCTGGTGATCCCGCACGGCGGCGGCGCGGTGCCCTACCACTGGGGGCGTTTCCGCGGCCTGGCCATGGCGCTGGGCAAGCCGGAGCTCGAGGAACACGTGCTGGGCAACGTGTACTTCGACACCTGCGTGTACCACCAGCCGGGCTCCGACCTGCTGTACGAGGTGATACCGGCCAGGAACATCCTGTTCGCCTCCGAGATGATCGGCGCGGTCCGCGACGTCGACCCGTGCGCCGGCCACCACTTCGACGACACCCGCCGCTACGCCGAGGCCGCCGCGCTGTCCGCCGAGGACCTGGCCGCCGTCCAGGAGCACAACGCGCGCCGCGTCTACCCACGACTGGACGCCCTGCTCGCGCGCCAGGGGCGCTGACCGGCGCGTCGCCGCCCCGCCACCCGACCGGACCCGCTCCGACCGGACCCACCGCGCCCGGACCCACCCTGAGAGGAAACCCGTCATGTACGAACTCGGAGTCGTCCACCGCTCCGTCACCCGCCCGGCGCCCGAGGAGGTCGAGGCGCTCGCCCCGTTCGGGGTGGCCACCGTCCACGAGGCGATGGGCCGCACGGGTCTGATGCGGCCCTCCATACGGCCGGTCTACCCGGGCGCCCGCCTGGTGGGCCCCGCGGTGACCGTGCTGCTGCAGCCCGGCGACAACTGGATGCTGCACGTGGCGATCGAGCAGCTGCGGCCGGGTGACGTGCTGGTGGCGGCCTGCACCACCGAGTGCGAGGACGGCTTCTTCGGCGACCTGCTCGCCACCTCGGCGCGCGCCCGTGGCTGCGCCGGCCTGGTGATCGACGGCGGGGTGCGGGACGTGGCCGACCTCCAGGAAATGGACTTCCCCGTCTTCAGCCGGGCGGTCAACGCCCGGGGCACGGTCAAGGCCACCCTGGGCTCCGTCAACGTGCCGGTGGTCTGCGCCAACGCACAGGTGCGGCCGGGCGACGTGGTGGTCGCCGACGCCGACGGCGTGGTCGTGGTGCCCGCGGACCGGGTGGGCGAGACCGCGGAGGCCGCGCGCAGGCGTGAGGAGAACGAGGCGGCCAAGCGGGAGCGGCTGGCCTCCGGCGAACTCGGGCTGGACATGTACAAGATGCGCGGCCCGCTGGAGGCGGCCGGCCTGCGGTACGTCGACTGACTCCGCCGGAGACCTACTCAACAGGGCGTCACGCACCGAGGAGCGGTCCCCTGGTCCCGTCAATGTGTCTGCTCCAGAATGTGCCTGCTCCAGCTGACGCCGTCGGGGGTTCGCGGTGCCGCGGACACGGCGGGTTCCCCACAACGGCTCGGGTGACGGGGCACCGGCCCGCAGTCGTCGGAGCGCTCGGAATGCCGCCGCACGAGTACTGCCGACCGGGTCCGGGTACGTACTCGAGCATGTCCGGCCCCGCGCTGTCCTTCGGTTCCGCCGCCCGCCTCTACGACTCGGTCCGGCCCACCTACCCGGCGCAGGCAGTCACGTGGGCCGTCGGCACCGAGCCGGTGCGCGTCCTGGACCTGGGGGCGGGCACCGGGCTGCTGACCGGTGTGTTGCGCGCCGTCGGCCACGAGGTGATCGCGGTCGAGCCGGACGAGCAGATGCGCGCCCTGGCCGCCGAACGCCACCCAGGCACCCAGGCACCCAGGCACCCAGATGCTCGCCGGCAGCGCCGAGGACATCCCGTTGCCGGACGAGTCCGTCGACGCCGTCGTGGTGGGGCAAGCATATCACTGGTTCACTCCGCAGGACGCCCTGCCGCAGATTCACCGGGTGCTGCGCGAGGACGGCGTCTTCGCCGCGCTGTGGAACATCCGTGACGACCGGATTCCGTGGGTGGCCGCGCTTTCCGGCATCGTCGGCGACGAGGGGTACGGCCTGGAGAACGCCTGGCCGTACGGACCGTTGCAGCCGTGGTTCACCGAACCCGAACGTGGCTTGACCGAGCACACCGTGACCCTCCCGGCGGACCGGCTGATCGACCTGGTGCGCTCCCGCTCCTCCTACCTGACCGCCGACGCCGCCGAACGGGCCCGCCTGGACCTGGAGATCGGTGCGTTCACCGCCACCGACCCCGCCCTGGCCGGTCGCGACAGCCTCGAGATGCCCTACCGGACCTGCGTCTACCGGATGCGGCGAGCCTGATTCCAGGCCGGGGGCCCCGGCGAAGTTGATGGCAGTGGCGCCCGTCGGCCCCGTGGAGAACACGGCCGCGGGGGCGTCGTCCACGTTCCCGGAAAGCCGAGCGGCGGGCCCGCGCCGCCGGGCGCTCCGACGACGCCGCCTCTTTTTCCGCTACGGCCGTTGCGTATATGAGTGGACGGCTCTACGCTCATAACGAAACGCTCGTATCGAAAACTGAGCAGGTGGAAAGTTGACACCACGAGGCCGCCCCCGGAGCCAGTCCGCGGACGATCAGATCTTGAAGGCGGCACGAGAGCATCTGCTCGAGCGCGGCTACACCGGTTTCGCCGTCGAAGAGGTGGCGGAACGGGCGGGCGTGGCCAAGACCACGCTCTACCGGCGCTGGCCGACCAAGGACCACCTGGCCGTCGCGGTCATCGCCCGCATGCAGGACGACGTACCGGTCACCGACACCGGTGACCTCGAGGCGGACCTGACGGCCTATCTGGAGGAGATCGCCCTCGGCCTGAACCGCACCCGCGGCGCAGGCCGACCGGACGCTCCCAGCGACCGGTCGGCCGGGCTGGTGGCGGAGCTGGTCGCCGCCGCCGCCCGCCACCCCGACATCGGAGCCCTGGTCCGCGACGTCTTCGCCCGGCGCAACGCGCTGGCACTCGACCTGATCGACCGCGCCCGCCGACGCGGCGCCCTGCGCGCCGACACCGACCCCGTCGTGCTGTTCGACCAGCTCGCCGGAGCCCTCTACTACCGCCTGCTGATCACGGGCCGGCCCATCGACCGCGGCTATGTCGAACACCTCGTCCGCAGCGCCGTCCACGGCGCCCTTCCCGACCAGGAGAACCGATGAACCCCGTCGAACCCGCCGTCGACACCCCGCCCACCCGGCCGCCGGATGCGCGCACCCGCCGGTGGTCACGACCCGGACGTCGCGCGCTGGCGGTCCTGGCAACGCTGTTAGCACTGACGGCGGCCTACACCGCTTGGGCCAACACCCATCCCACCACCCTGCGCGCCTCCATCGAGATCCGGGCCACGCCCGAAGAGGTCTGGCAGGTGCTGACCGACCTGCCCGCGTACGAGGAATGGAACCCGTTCATCACCTCGGCCCGGGGCACCGTCGCCCGGCACGCTTCCCTGACCTTGTTGATGCACGACCGGACAGGCGACACCACGTTCACGCCCGTGGTGGAGGTCGCCGAGCGCGGGCGAGAGCTGCGCTGGCTCGGCAAGCTCGGTCCGGGGTGGATCGCCGACGGCCGGCACCGTTTCACGATCGAGCCTCTGGGCGGCGGAAGGGTCAGGCTGACCCAGAGCGAGAGCTTCACCGGCGTCGCCGTCCCCTTCTACCGGGGCACCCTGCGGTCGGCGACCCTCCCTCAGTTCCGGGCCCTGAACAAGGCACTCGCCGAGCGCGTGACCACCTTGCGCACCCGCTGACCACCGACTGCACACTCCGACGCCCCCGACGCGGTGATGGTGACGTCCTGCCTCACGGCCGTGGTCGCATCCCCGCGAAGAGCGCTTCGAGAATCCGGTCGACGTACTCGTGGGTCAGTGGTTCCTGGGTGATCAGCAGGCGGAAGTACAGCGGCCCGGAGAGGATCGCCATCGCCAGGTCCAGGTCGAAGGCCGGCGACAGTTGGCCCTGGTCCCGTGCCGTCCGCAGGCGCGCGACGGTCTTGTCCGCCTGGGGAGCGATGAAGCGCTCGTTGAGTGCGGCAGCCACGGCGGGATCGTGCTGGGCCTCGCCGACCAGGGACTGGAAGAGGGGACTGAACGGTTCCCCCGCCAGCAGGTCGACCGCTCCATGGATCTGCCGGCGCAAGTCGGCGACCACGTCACCCGTTTCGGGATAGTCGAGGGCCGACTCGTCGAGCGAGAGCAACGCGTCGAGCATCAGAGCCCCCTTGGAGGACCACCGGCGGTAGACGGTGTGCTTGCCGACGCCGGCCCTGGCGGCGATCGCTTCGATGCTGACCCTGGCATAGCCGGACTCCTGCCCCAGTTCCAGCGCGGCTCGCATGATGGCTTCGGTCAGGTCGGATCCGCTACGGCGGGCAGTGGTCATGCCTCCACCATAACGGCACGGCACGTGCCGTTCTTGACAGGAGCCCGCGACCCCGGCACGCTTCCGAGCACGGAACGGCACGGCACGTGCCGTTCCACCGCTCTCCCGTGTCACCGATCCACTGCGGATCGCGTGCTGACCACCCGCGCCCGAGGAGCAATCCGCCTATGCCCGTACCGGCCGACCCCACCGTCCTCCATCCGATGCCCGGGCAGCCCCGCGTGGTGCTGCTCAAGCCGCTGGTGAAGTCCCCGCTGATCGAGGTCGGGGAGTTCTCCTACTACGACGACCCGGACGACGCGACCGCCTTCGAGACGCGCAACGTCCTCTACCACTACGGCCCGGAGAAGCTGGTCATCGGCAGGTTCTGCGCCCTGGGGACCGGCACGCGGTTCCTCATGAACGGGGCCAACCACCGCATGGACGGGCCCTCGACCTTCCCCTTCCCCACCATGGGCGGTTCGTGGGCTGACCACTTCGACCTGCTCACCGGTCTCCCCGGCCGCGGGGACACCGTCGTCGGCAACGACGTCTGGTTCGGCCACGGCACGACCGTGATGCCCGGCGTACGCATCGGCCACGGGGCGATCATCGGCGCCGGCGCGGTGGTCACCTCCGACGTCCCCGACTACGGCATCGTCGGCGGGAACCCCGCCCGCCTGATCCGCACCCGGTACAACGCGGACGACATCGCCCGACTGCTCGCCGTGGCCTGGTGGGACTGGCCCGTGGAGCACATCACCGACCACGTCCGGACCATCATGTCCGGCAGCGTCGACCAGTTGCAGAAGGCTTCGCCCACCCTCCCGCACCCGTGATGCGGCCACGAGTCCGCTCCCTCACCGTCCCCTCGTGAAAGAGCCGGCGACATGCCCACCGCAACGGACCGAACACCCTTCACCGACTGGCTCCGCGGCCACGCCGTCCCGCTGGACCACCTCGACCCGGCGGCGCCCCTGGACGACTTGGAACCGCTGCGCGGCATCCTGGACGGTGTCCGCGTGGTGGCCCTGGGCGAGCACTCCCACTTCATCGCCGAGTTCGCCGCGATGCGCCGGCGCATCCTGCGGTTCCTCGTCGAACGCTGCGGCTTCACCGTCCTGGCCTTCGAATACGGATTCTGCGAAGCCATCCCCCTCGACGCCTGGGCTCAGGGCCAGGGAGCGGACGACGATCTCTCCGCACTCCTGGCGACAGCGGTCCCCATCGGACTCCAGGAGCCGATGCGCTTCGTCCGCCGGCACAATCGCACCGCCGCGACACCGGTCCGATTCGCCGGAGTCGACATCCCGGCCGCCGGCGGATCCCTGCTTCCCGCTCTGACCCGTGTCGCCGACCACCTCCGCCTGACCGACCCGGAGGCACTGCCGACGGCGCGGACCGCGATCAGGATCGCGGCATCCTTCGCCGGTGACTCCGCGGCCGTGGCCGCACCCGCGTGGGCACGCCTGGCCACCACCGAGCAGGACACCCTCACCGCTTGCCTGGCCCGACTGCACGTCCGCTTCCGTGCCCTGAAACCTCTGCACCTCTCCCGAGGGGACCCGCACAGTTACGACACCGCCCTGCGCTGCCTGGAGGCCGCCTGCCACGCCGACTACACGTTCCGGGCCATGGCCGCCCTCTTCACCGGAGGCGGACTCACCGCCGACACCTCGGCCCGCGACCTGTACATGGCCGAGTCACTTCTGTGGCACCTGGAGCGACTCGAGCCCACGGCCCGCGTCGTCCTGATGGCGCACAACGCCCACATCCAGCGGACATCCATCTCCTTCGCCGGCCGGCTCACCGGGCTCCCCATGGGACAGCACCTGCGTCACGCCCTCGGCGACGCGTACTTCGCCCTCGGCCTGACCAGCGTCGCAGGGCACACGGCCGAGATGCGCCGCGACGAGAAGGTTCCGTTCGGATTCAGCGTCCACGAGACCCCGTTGGAGCCGCCCCTGCCCGGCAGCGTCGAGGCGGCCTTCACCGCCGCCCGCCTGGAAGTCGCCGTCGCCGATCTGCGTCAGGCCCGGGCCGACGGCCACAGCGGTCCCGATCACGTCCGGATGCAGAGCATCCACCTGCACACCCGTGTGCTGGACGCCTTCGACGGAATCCTCAGCACTCCCCGCTCCACCATCACCGACCTGGAGACGCCATGACCAGCAGATTCACCGAATTGACCGTCGATTGCCGAGACCCGGAGAGGCTCGCGGCCTTCTGGTGCGAGGTCCTCGGTTTCACCGTGATCGACCGAAGCGAGGGCATGGTCGAGATCGGCTCCTGGGAGCCGACCGTCGAGGCGATCCGCGCCGGCCAGATGCCGCCGACCATCGTGTTCATCCAGGTGCCCGAGGCCAAGGCCGTGAAGAACCGGCTCCACCTCGACGTGAGCCCGATCGACGCGACCACCGAGGAGGAGGCGGCCAGGCTGATCGGCCTCGGCGCCACGAAGGTGGATGTGGGCCAGGGGCCCGCCCGGAGTTGGGTGGTCATGGCGGACCCCGAAGGCAACGAGTTCGATGTCGTGCGCACCCTGGCGCCCACCGCACCCGTCACACCCACGGAATAGCGCCGACCCTCGTTCCCGCCTCCTCGGTGCCCACGGTGGGCGCCTCAGCCCTCGACCCCCGTGGCCGAGTGCGGGGCGCCCACCGGTTTGGACTCCGGGCTGCCGCGCTGGCGCAGGTAGATGGAGAGGATCGCCATGGACGCCACGGCGAGCAGCTCGGACTGCCAGTTCTGCAGGGTGCGGCTCCAGAAGTCTGCGGAGGTGACGTAGCCGCCCCAGCCGACCGGGCCCTCCAGTTCGCGCAGCCGTTCCTCGTTGTACGCGGCGGTGCCGGTGATCGACTGGGCCAGCCAGCAGAGGAGGAAGATGCCGCCCATCACCAGCCCCAACGAGCGGGAGAACACCAGCCCACGCCAGCCTCGGGCGGACGCCCAGCGCGGCGAGTCCTCACGGGCGTGCTCGCCGATCCGCTGCTCGCGGTCCGACTCGGTGCCCGCCCTGCCGATCTCCTTGGACTCCGGCGAGCCGCGCTGGAGCAGCCAGACCGTACCGAAGGTGTACAAAAAGAACTGCAGGTACTCCGACTGCCAGTTCTCGGTGACGTCCACCGCGAAGTCCGAGGAGGTGGCGTAGGCCAGGTACCCGACCGGGGGCAGCTGGGCGGAGACGAGGTCGTTGTTCATCTCGGCGCGTCCGGCGATGAGTTGGCCGAGCAGAGTCAGCAGGAAGCCCACCAGGAACGCGAGGCCCAGGCTGTTCTCCCGCAGGAAGCTCCGGGCGCCGCGGTGCGCGGTCATCGGTGCATCAGCCCCAGGGTGGTGAAGTAGGCGAGCCCCCCGAAGATGATCAGCAGGGTCGTCGTGAAGAGCAGCCGCACCGGACGTCACCCGCCCTTCAGGCCGCAGCGGTAGGGCTGGTCGGGCCGCGACTCGCAGCCGGCGGCGGTCACCTTCCAGCCGCCCGGGAACTGTGACAGGAAGAGGGTGTCGCCCTCCAGCACCACCCGGGCCTGGTCGCCCCACACGTCCACCGCGCGGACCGCTCCGGCGGCCGGGAGCTCGTCCTCCTCGATGGCCTGGCGGATCGCCCGGGGGCAGCCGCTGCCCGCGGTCTGTTCCAGTTCGTCGCGGGTGCCCGGGGCCAGCGCCGCACACAGCAGGGCGTGCCGCCCCGCGTCGCGGTCGAGTTCAAAGCGCGTGGCCTCCGCCTGGGCGGCGTCTCGCCGATCCTCCACCGCGCCGCAGGCGCCGAGTGCGGCGAGCACCAGGGCGAGCACCGCGGCCCGCGCGGTGGCATGTCCGTACCGACTGCCTCGCATTCCGCCTCCCGCCGTCGGTGTCGCGGTCCCCGTCCACCCATCCGATCCACGGGCGCTGCCGCGCGCAAGCGGGACGGGGCCGAACGGAAGGGCGTTTTGGGGAGGCCGCCCGTTCACCGCCCGTCCGGTTGCGGGCGGCTCGCGCCCGCGCTTACTCCTGATGGACCGGCAGGCGATGCCGGGTGCCGGGCCACCGGCCCGGCCAGCACAGGGGACGGCGATGAGGTCACAGATGCGCGAGGCCCGGCGGCCCTGGACGGCCGCGCTCGCCGCGGCGGCGGCCCTGCTCCTCGGGTCGCTGTCCGGCTGTGGCGGGGAGACCGGGCCGCGCCGTCCGGACCGCCGGATCACCGTCTGGTCGCAGGAGAGCCTGCCGGATCGCATCGCCGCCACCGAGAAGGTGGTCGACCGGTTCCGGCGCGAGAGCGGGATCGAGGTCGAACTGGTGGGGGTCGCCGAGGCGCAGATGCCCCAGCTGGTCATGTCCGCCGCGGCCTCCGGAACGCTCCCCGACGTGATCGGTGCGGCCACGCTGGGACAGATCTGGCAGATGTACGGCAACGAGCTGCTGAACACCCGGATCCCGGGCCGCGTCGTCGCGACGCTGGGTCCCGGCACCTTCGACGCGAACGCCCTCGCGCTGGCCTCGGACGGCGCGACCCGTCTCGCGGTGCCCTCCGACGCCTGGCTGCAGCTGCTGGTCTACCGCAAGGACCGGTTCGACCGGCGGCGTCTGTCCCCGCCGGACACCTACGGACGGATGCTCGACGCGGCGCGGCGGCTCACCGGCGACGGCCGGGACGGGGTGTCCGCGGCCACCGATCCCGCCGATGTCTTCACCTCGCAGAGCTTCGAGAGCCTGGCCCTGGCCAACGACTGCCGTCTCGTCGAGGCGGGGAGGGTGTCCCTGGCGTCGCCCCGCTGCGAGCGGGCGTTCGCCGTGTACGACCGGCTCGCCCGGGACTACGGGGCGCCCGGCACCCAGACCGTCGACTCCACCCGCGCCACCTACTTCGCGGGGCGCAGTTCCATGGTGATCTGGTCGTCGTTCGTCCTGGACGAGATGGCCGGACTGCGGGCCGACGCCCTGCCGAGCTGCCCGGAGTGTGCGAAGGATCCCCGCTTCCTGTCGAGGAACAGCGGGATCATCACCTCCCTGCGGGGACCGGACGCCACGGAGCCCGCCCAGTTCGGCGAGGTGACCTCCTGGGCGGTGACCCGGACCGCCGAGGAGGACGCCTCCCGCCGGTTCGTCGAGTACATGATGGGCGCCGGGTACGAGGGCTGGTTCGGGATGGCGCCGGAGGGCAAGATCCCCGTCCGGCGCGGCACCGCCGAGGAACCGGACCGCTATCTGCGGGCCTGGCGGAGCAGCGAGCTGGGGGTGGACCGCCGCCGGCCCATCGACGAGGTGTACCCGCCGGAGCTGCTGGACCGGCTGGTGGAGGGGGTGCGCCGGATACGCCGCTGGGGCATCGCGCAGGGCGAGGGCGCCCTGGTCGGCGCCGCGGGCGGCGAGCTTCCGGTGTCCAAGGCGATCGGCGCGATGACCGCGGGGCAGCTCTCCCCCGCCGGCGCGGCCGCCCAGGCCGACGAGGAGGTCGCCTTCCTGCGCGCGTCGCTGGAGCGGGCGGCCGCTCCCCGGAGGTCGCCGTGAGCTCCGCGGCCGGTCCTCCGCCGGCGCCCCGCACGCCCGGACGCGGACGCCGGCCGGCCGGACGGCATCGGTCGACCGGCCCTTGGCCCGCGCCTCGCCGGTCCGCCCGCGCACCGGTGTCCCGGCGGCCGTCCACCGCGAGCAGCCGGGCCAACCGGGCCGGCATCGCCTTCGTCTCCCCCACCTTCCTGGTGGTGCTGGTGGTCGTCGCCCTGCCGATCCTGTGGACGGTACTGCTCGCCTTCCAGGACGCCCGGCTGGTCGACATCCAGGGCATGGGCCTGCTGGGCCACTGGACGCTGGACAACTTCTCCGAGGTGTTCGCCACCGGTGGCTTCTGGGAGAGCCTGCTGGTCACCCTGGTCTACACGGTGGGCGGGACGGCGGGCTCGATCCTGCTGGGGCTGGTCGCCGCGCTGGCCCTGCGCCGCCCGTTCCCCGGGCGCGGGCCGCTGCGGGCGGCGATGCTGCTGCCCTACGTCGTCCCGGTGGTCGCCGCCGCGTTCCTCTGGGAGGTGGCCCTCTCCCCGCAGTACGGCATCGTCAACGACTGGGGGCGGCGCTTCCTCGGCTGGGACGACCCGATCGCCTTCCTGACCTCCCGCCGCTACGAGGTGGGCCTGTTCGGCGCGCACGTCGACGTGCCCCTGGCGCTGCTGACGGTGATCGCCTTCGAGAGCTGGCGGTACTTCCCCTTCGCGTTCCTGTTCGTCCTGGCCCGCCTTCAGGCCGTCCCGGCGGACCTGGAGGAGGCGGCCACCGTGGACGGGGCGACGCCGACCCAGCGGTTCCGGTACGTCCTGCTGCCGCAACTCGCCCCGGTGCTCGCGCTGTTGTGCGTGCTGCGGTTCATCATGACGTTCAACAAGTTCGACGACGTCTATCTGCTGACCGGCGGCGGCGCGGGCACCGACGTGGCGGCGGTGCGGGTCTACGACTTCCTCACCGCCCGCTACGACGTGGGCGCGGCCGCAGCCCAGGCGCTGGTGCTCGCCGCCTCGCTGATGGTGCTGCTCGGCTGCTACTTCCGGTTCTTCGGCGACCGGGCGCGGGAGGAGGAGACGTGAGGGTCTCCCGGGCACGGTTCGAGGAGCGGCTGTTCGCGGTGGTGCGACCGCTGGTGGTCGTGGTGCTGGCGCTGATCACCCTGGTGCCCTTCCTCTACATGCTGCTGCTGTCGGTGAAGCCGATCGACGCGCTCCTGCTGGATCCCGGGTCGCTGTGGGTGTCGGCGGAGGACTTCACGGTGTCCACCTACCGCGACGTCCTGCGGTCCACGGACGCGGGCGGGCAGGGCTTCCTGCGGTTCCTGCTCAACTCGGCGCTGGTGTCGCTCGGGACGGTGGCGCTGACCCTGCTCGCGTCGGTCCCGGGCGCGTACGCGGTGAGCCGGCTGCGGTTCTTCGGCCGGCGTCAGGTGAGCGCCCTGTTCCTCGCGGTCTACCTGTTCCCGGCGACCCTGCTGGCGGTCCCGCTCTTCGTGATCTTCGCGAGGCTGGGGCTGTCCTCCGGTCTGGTGGGGCTGGCCGTCGTCTATGTGGCGCAGACGGTGCCGGTCTCGGTGTACATGCTGAAGAACTACCTGGTCACGGTGCCGGTCTCGGTGGAGGAGGCTGCCGCGCTGGACGGCTGCACCCGGCTGCGCGCGGTGCGCAAGGTGGTGCTGCCGCTGGCCGTGCCGTCGCTGATGGCCACCGGGCTGTACGTCTTCATGATCGCCTGGAACGAGTTCCTGTTCGCCCTGCTGTTCCTCGCGGCGGACCCGGAGCGGTGGACCGTCTCGCTCGGCCTGGCGCAGCTCGCCGACGGGGTGGAGGTGCCGAAGACGGTGCTGATGGCCGGGTCGGTGGTGCTGACGGTCCCGGTGGTGCTGCTCTTCTTCGCGGCGGAACGCCTGCTGACCGAAGGTCTCACCGGCGGGGCGGACAAGGGCTGAACCCCGCGAGGCCCGCTCGGGAGCCGCCGAGGCCCGCTCGGGAGCCGCACGAGACCTGCTCGGAGGCCGCACGAGTCCCGCTCGGGCTGCCAATTCCCGCCATTGTGGCCGGCGTCGGCGCGAGGCGCGGCCGTGGCGCCCCACAGGCCGTCCGTGCCGGTCAGCGCGGCCGGGCGCGATGGACCGTTGGGTTCTGCCCCGGGCACGGGGACCACCGGCTGCCGGGAACCGGCCGCACCGCGCGGAACGCCTTCTGGCCGGGCCGGACCGCCCTTCCTAGGGTGACGAGACACCTGATCCCGTCCCGTTTCAGGAGGCCCGCCATGTCGGTCGACGACGCCGCCGAACCGCTGAGTTACCCGTTCCCCCGCCGGTCGGCGGTGGAGCCGCCGGCCGAGCTGGCGGAGCTGCGAGAAGGGTGCCCGCACGCGCGGATCGCCGTCGGCGGCGGGGAGATGACGCTGCTGACGCGCTACACGGACGTCCGGACGGTCATGGGCGACACGCGCTTCACCCGCGACCTGTCCACCGAAGGGGCGGTCGCCCTGAGCGCGGACGGCACGGACGTGTTCAGCCGGAGCACCTCCATGAGCACGACCGCGTCCGGCGAGGCGCACGCGCAGTGGCGCCGCATGGTCAGCCGCTGGTTCACCGCGAAGCGGATGACGGCACTGCGGCCCGAGATCGAGCAGATGGCGGAGGAACTGATCGACGCCATGGTCGACCGGGGCGCACCCGCCGACCTCGGCGCCCTCCTGGCGTTCCCGCTGCCCATCCGGGTGATCTGTTCCATGCTGGGGGTGCCGGACGAGGACAAGGACCGGTTCGCGCACTGGTCCAACGTGATGATGAACTTCAGCCGTTACTCGAAGGAGGAGGCCGACGCCTCGACCGCCGAGTTCGACGCCTACATGCTCGAACACATCGAGGCCAAGCGGGGCGAGCCCGCGGACGACCTCATCAGCAACCTGCTCGTGCAGACCGACGCGGCCGGATACCGGATGGCCGGCTCCGATCTGCTGGAGACCGCGAAGGGTCTGCTGGCGGCCGGGTACGAGACCACGGCGAACAGCATCGGCAAGATGACGGCGTTCCTGCTCGCCGACCGCTCCCGCTGGGAGGCCCTGCTCGCCGACCGTTCCCTGGTCCGGACCGCCGTCGAGGAGGCGCTGCGGTTCGACGCGCAGCTCGGACTCGGACTGCCCCGGTTCATCACCGAGGACGTGAAGGTGGGCGACGCCGTGGTCCCGGCCGGAACCACGGTGCTGCTGAGCATGGCGGCGGCCAACCGGGACACCACGGTCTTCGAGCGGGCGGAGGAGATGGTTCTCGACCGCAGCCCGAACCCGCACATCGCCTTCGGTGTCGGCCCGCACTCCTGTCTCGGGCAGGCCCTCGCCCGCACCGAGATGACGGTGGTGCTCGAGGTGATGCTGCGGCGCCTTCCCCGGCTCGAACTGGCGGTGCCGGTCGAGGAGTTGCAGCTGGACGACGGGCTGATCGTGACCGCTCTGACCTCCCTTCCGGTGCGCTGGTGACGCCGGGGAAGGGGGCTGTCGGCCTGAAGGTGACGGTGGATCAAGGGCTGTGCTGCGGCGCCGGCCAGTGCGTGCTGCTGGCTCCCGAGGTGTTCGACCAGCAGGAGGAGGACGGCCGGGTGGTCCTGCTGGATCCGGAGCCGGGCGAGGGCCAGGCCGCCGCCGTGCGGGAGGCCGCGGCGACGTGCCCGACGGGGGCGGTCCGGCTGGTCGACGGAGGCTGACGAGGGCCGACGGGTTTGAGGGCGGCCGGAATTCCGTTCGACCGGTCCGGGACCGCGTGGCATGATCACGCGGTCCTGCCCCGCCCCCACCGGAGTCCCCGTGCGTTGTCACCTCGTGCCCGCCCCTTACCGCCGCCTGTTCGGCGCCGAGGAAGCCGCCGCGTTCACCGGGGCGGGCTTCCTCGCCCGGCTGGCGCTCGCCATGTCGGGCGTCGCCACGGTGGTGATGGTGTCGTCGACGCACGGGTCCTACGCCCTGGCGGGTCTGGTCACCTTCGCCTCGCTGATCACCACGTTGGTGACCATGCCGTGGCTCGGGCGGTTGGTCGACCGGTTCGGGCAGGCACGGGTGGCGGTGCCGGCCGCCGTGTGGTCGTCCGCCTGGACCGGCGTGCTGGTGGTGTGCGCGGTGCTGCGGGCACCCGCGTGGGCGCTGATCGCCGCGAGCGTCCTGTCGACCACCGCTCCGAACGTGGGCGCGATGGCGCGGGCCCGGTGGGCCGAGATCCACGACGGCGACACCGTGGCCATGCACCGGGCCAACTCCTTCGAGCAGGTGCTGGACGAGGTGTGCTTCGTCCTGGGCCCCGTCCTGGCCGTCGCCCTCGCGACCTCCGCCGCCCCCTGGGCCGGCAAGGTCTGCTCCTTGGCCCTCACCCTGACCGGCACGCTGCTCTTCGCCGGCCGGCGCGGCACCGAGCCGCCGGTGCGGGCCGCCGCTCCCGAGTCCGCGGACGGCCGATCGACCGCCCCGCTGCGGCAGCCGGGCATCCAGGTCATGGCCCTCACCTTCCTGTGCACCGGCGCGGTGTTCGGCTCCCTGGAGCTGGTCACCGTGGCGTTCACCGAGTCGGTGGGCCAGGGTGCGCTGGCGGGGATGGTGCTGGGACTGCAGGCGGCCGGATCCGCGGTGTCGGGGCTGCTGTTCGGCGTGGTGGCCTGGCGCGGCGGGCCGGTGCGGCGCTTCCTGGCCGGGGTGGCCGGCATGGCGGCGCTGATGCTGCCGCTGGTGTTCGCCGGCACGCTGACCGCCCTGGTGCCGCTGATGTTCCTGGCCGGGGCGGCCACCTCCCCCACCATGATCACCGGCACCGGTCTGGTCCAGGAGCTGGTGCCCCGGGAGCGGATCAACGAGGGCCTGACGCTCACCACCACCGCCCTGCTGGGCGGCATCGCGCTCGGCAGCGCGGTGGCCGGCTGGGTCGTGGAGCGGCACGGCGCGGAGCACGGTTACCTGCTCCCCGCGGTCGCGGCGGGGGCCGCGCTGGCCGTCGCCGTCGCGGGCGCGGCGCTGCTGCGGCGGGGGGTGCGGGGCGTGCGTCCGGAGACGGCCGCCGTCCTGGCCTGACGCGGCGGTCCTCGACGACGCCGGAGCGCGGGGGCGGCCCCCCGCTCGTGCCCGCGGCCTGCTCAGTCGTCCGGCGGCAGGCGCAGGGCGAGGATGGCCATGTCGTCGCGGCCGTCGCTGGGGTGGTGGTCCGCGAGCGCGTTCACCAGTTCGTCCACGGGCAGGGCGGCGTGGGTGAGCGCGAGCTCCAGCAGGGCGTCCAGTCCCTCGTCGATGGCGTGGGCGGGGTGCTCGACCAGGCCGTCGGTGAAGAAGACGACGGTGGCGCCCGGCGGCAGCCTCCTGCGGTGGTCCGGGCGGTCCATGGCCGGGTCCACGCCCAGCGGCAGTCCCGGTTCGTGCAGCAGGTACTCCGCCTGCCCGTCGGGCTGGATCACCAGGGGCGGGTAGTGGCCGGCCACGCACCAGTGGAGGTCCCATTCCCACCCGGCCGGCTCGACCCGGGCCACCAGCACGGTGGTCACCGGCTGGGTGGTGCCGGCGGCCACCGTGACGTCGAGCTGGCGCAGGACGTCGCTGGGCGGGGTGCGGCGGTCGTAGAACAGGGCCCGCAGCATGTTGCGGATCTGCGACATGGTGGCGGCCGCGGGCAGGTCGTGGCCGTAGACGTCGCCGATGACGATGCCCAGCGCGCCGTCCGGCAGGCGCATGGCGTCGTACCAGTCGCCGCCCAGGTGGTTGGGCTCGTCGGCGGGGCGGTAGACGGTGGCGGCGGAGAAGGGGCTGAGGTCGGGCAGGGTGGGGAGCAGCAGGCGCTGGAAGGTCTCGGCGCTGTCGCGGACCTGCTGGAAGAGGCGGGCGCTCTCGATGGCGATGCCGGCCGCGCTGGCCAGGGCTACCAGGACCTCCTCGTCCTCGCTCTCGAACGGCTGCCCGTCGGTGCGTTCGGAGAGGTAGAGGTCGCCGTAGATCTCGCCGCGGACGCTGATGGCCACGCCGAGCAGGCTGCGCATGTGGGGGTGGCCGGGCGGATAGCCGACCGAGGCGGGATGGCCGGCGATGTCCCGCAGCCGCAGGGGTTCCGGATTGCGGATGAGCAGGCCCAGGACGCCCTCGCCGTGCGGGAACTCGATGCCCGCCAGCGCCTCGTACTCCTGCTCGTCGAGACCGACGGTGATGAACTGGTCGAGGCTCGTGCCCTCCGCGTCGAGGACGCCGAGGGCGCCGTACCGGGCGTCGCACAGATTCATGGCGGTGCTGACGATGCGGCGCAGCACCTCGTCGAGCTCGAGCTCGCCGGTGATGGCGAGCACCGCGTCCAGCAGTCCCTGGAGCCGGTTCTTGGTGGAGCCGAGCGCCCGCAGGTGGCGGGCGATCTCGTCCATCTCGGAGTCGAGGCGCTTGCGCAGGTCGGCGAAGGGCATCGCGTCGTTCTGCTGCTGCTCGCTCACCGCGCCCGCCTCCCGGTGCGCCCGCGGGGGCGCCCCCGGCGGCCCTGTTCCCGTGTCGCGCGGTGCACCCCGCCTCCTGTCCCGGCCGTGGACGAACGGCTTCCACCCTCGCACGCAGGGATGTGGGGAGCCCGTCCGGTTGGTCCGATCGCGTCGGCGCGGGCGCGGCGGGCGGACCGGGTCAGCCGGCGGGCGAGAGGGTGACGGGGAATCCGTTGAGGACGGCGGTGCCGGAGAGCGGGTCGAGCAGGGTGCCGTCGAGGAGCTGGTTGACGTTGGCGCCGGGGTCGGCGGAGGCGTGGCGGGTGCGGGTGCCGGGCCGGTCGTGGCCCCAGCCGTGCGGCAGGCTGACCACGCCGCGGCGTACGGCGTCGGTGAGCTCGGCGGGCGCGGTGACCTCGCCGCCGGCTCCCTTGACGCGGACCGCCTGCCCGTCGGCGATGCCGTGCAGGGCCGCGTCCTCGGGGTGGACGTGCAGGGTGCAGCGGTTGGAGCCGCCGGTGAGGGCGGGGATGTTGTGCATCCAGCTGTTGTTGGAGCGCAGGTGCCGCCGCCCGACCAGCAGCATCCCGTCGGGGCGGTGGCCGAGGGCCTGCCGCAGCCGGGGCAGGTCGCCGGCGATCGGCTCCGGCAGCAGTTCGATCCGTCCGCTGCGGGTCCGCAGCACCTCGGGGATCCTCGGGCGCAGCGGTCCGAGGTCGATGCCGTGGGGGTGTTCGAGGAGTTCACTCAGCCGGAGCCCGTCGGGGCGGGCGCCGAAGCCGTCGCCGTAGGGGCCGAGGCGCAGCATCAGGTCGAGGCGGCGTTCGCAGCCGTCCGCGCCGGTGAGGTCGGCGGCGAGTTCCTCGGGGTCGCGGCCGTGCACCGCGGAGTGCGGGTCCTGCACGGCGTGGCCGAGGGTGCGGGAGATCACCGTGGCGTCGACGGTCGCCGGGTCGGCGCCGGGCGCGCCGCTCACCGCGAGGACCAGGCGGGCGAAGATCTCGCTCTCGGCCATGCGTCCGGTCTCGAGGGGCACGGCGGGGCGGGTGTAGCGCACCTGGTTGCGCACCGCGAGGGTGTTGAAGGCGAAGTCGTGGTGCGGGCTCTGGGCGGGCGGCGGGGGCGGCAGCACCACGTGGGCGTGCCGGGAGGTCTCGTTGAGGTAGGGGTCGACGCTCACCATGAAGTCGAGTGAGGCGAGCGCCCGGTCGAGCCGCTCCCCGTCGGGCGCGGAGAGAACCGGGTTGGCCGCGGAGACGACCAGGGCGCGGATCGGCTCGCCCTCCTCGGTGGGGGTGTCGATCTCCTCCGCGAGGGCGGCCAGCGGAAGTTCGCCCTTGGCCTCGGGGTGCCGGGCGACGCGGGAGTGGCGGCGGCCCAGGGTGAAGCCGCGGCCCGGCCCGGCCGGCCGGGGCGCCCGGGCGGTGGCGGCCAGCGGGAACATCAGGCCGCCGGGGCGGTCGAGGTTGCCGGTCAGGACAGCGAGCACGTCGACCAGCCAGCTGGCGAGGGTGCCGTGCGGCACGGTGCAGCTGCCGACGCGGCCGTAGACGGCGGCGGCCGGCGCGGCGGCCAGCTCGCGGGCCAGCTCGCGCACCTCGGCGGGCTCCACGTCGCAGACGGCGGCGACCGCCTCGGGGGTGAACTCCCGCAGTGCCTCCGGCAGTCGGTCGAGGCCGTCGAGGTGCGGCGCGAGGTCGCCGGTGTCCACCAGGTCCTCCGCGAACAGCACGTGCGCCATGGCGGCGAGCAGCAGCGCGTCGGTGCCGGGGCGGATCGCCACGTGGCGGTCGGCGAGCGCGGCGGTGCGGGTGCGGCGCGGGTCGATCACGGTGAGGGTGCCGCCGCGCCGCCGCAGCGCCTTGAGGCGGCCGGGGAAGTCGGGGGCGGTGCACAGGCTGCCGTTGGACTCCAGGGGGTTGGCGCCGACGATCAGCAGGTGGTCGGTGCGGTCCAGGTCGGGGACCGGGATGGCGTCGGGATCGCCGTAGAGCAGTCCGCAGGAGACGTGCTTGGGCATCTGGTCGACGGTGGAGGCGGTGAAGAGGTTGCGGGTGCCCAGCGCGCCGAGCAGCAGCCTCGGGTAGAGGGCGCCGGCCATGGTGTGCACGGTGGGGTTGCCGAGCACCATGCCGACGGCCTCGCCCCCGTGCCGCTCCAGGACCGGGGCCATGCCCTCGGCCACGGCGGCGAACGCCTCCTCCCAGGTGGCCTCGCGCAGCATGCCGTCCCGGCGCACCAAGGGCGCGCGCAGCCGGTCGGGGTCACCGTCGAGCAGGCCGAAGGCCGCGCCCTTGGGGCAGACGAAGCCCTGGCTGAACACGTCCTCACGGTCACCCCGGGCGCCGGTGACCCGGCTGCCCTCCACGGTGAGCACGAGTCCGCAGGTTGCCTCGCACAGCGGGCAGATCCGCAGCGCGGTACGGGAGTTGACTGCCTCGGACATGGTTTCCTCCCGCACGGCGACGACGACCGGGCCGAGCATACCGACCGGTACGCCTGTTCGGGAGAGGGGCGCCCCGACCGCTTCCGCGAGTCTCGGCCCGGTCACCTGGCGGCGCGGTGCACCGCCTCGATCACCGGGGCGAAGACGTCGGTGTACGGACCGTGCACCGTGTAGTGGGTGAAGCCGAACCGTTCGCGGTTGCGGTGGATCTGCCCGGCGATCTCGTCCACCGAGCCGATGAGGACGTGCGGCGCCTCCAGCAGTTCCTCGACGCTCATCGCGGGACCGAACCGCGACACCACCTCCTCGGCGGCGCCGGCCCGGTCGTCGGTCACCAGCACCATCTGGACCAGGACGTGCAGTTCGAGGTCCCCGGCACGCTCCCCCGCGCAGGCCCGGACGAAGGCCACCCGCTCCTCGGTCTCGGCCGCCGAACCGATGCGGAAGGAGCCGGGCGGGCGGCCCTTGATCTGGTAGGCGCCGGCCACGCTCACCACGTCGGCGTGGCGGGCGGCGATCCGCAGGATCCGGTCGCCGGTGCCGCCGACGATCAGCGGCGGCCCCCACCCCCCGAAGCCGGTCCGCTGCACGGGCCGCAGTACGGGCATGCCGTAGGCCTCGCGCATCGCCTTCTGCTGCTCGAACCCGTCGGCGGCGAAACGGCGGCCGAGTTCCGTGACGGTCTCCTCGAGCCGCTCGGCACGGCCGGAGAAGTCCTGCCAGACGATGCCCGCCTCGTCGAACTCCCACTTCATGTGACCCGAGCCGAGCCCCACCTCGAGGCGTCCGCCGGTGAGGACGTCGGTGGTGGCGACGTCCCGGGCGAGCAGGGCGGGGTTCCAGAAGGGCGCGTTGAGCACCAGGGCGCCGACCCGGAGACGTTCGGTCGCCTGGGCGGCCGCCGCGAGCGCCGGGAACGGCGAGGGCATGCCGAGGTGGTCGGCCGCGAACAGCACGTCGTAGCCGTGGCGTTCGACCCGGCGGCACAGTGCGCCGAACTCGCCGGGTGCGGGAAGGCCGAGGACGTTGACGGAGAACCTGAAGTCACCCATGTCCCCGAGCCTGGCCGCGGCGGACGGCCCGCAAACACCGCCCGCGCGGGTCCCGGCCGCCTCCGGCCGGGACCCGCGTGACCGGGGTCAGCGCCCGCGGCCCGGTTCCGCCAGCCGCGCCAGCAGGGCGTCGGCCATGGCCTGTTCGCCGGCCGCGTTGGGGTGGTACGGGGCTGCCGGAGAGGCGGGGACCAGGGGCTCCGTCCAGCGCTCGGCGGGCGGCCGGCAGGCGTCGTGGCCGATCGCCGGGGTGTAGGTGTCGACGTAGCGGGCGCGGTCGTCCTCGGCGACCTCGCGCAGCATCGCGTTGAGCCGCTTGGCGGTGGCCCGCATGTACGGCACGTCGCCGGCCGCCGCCGTCACCACCGGCCAGCAGCCGGAGCCGCTCTCCGGCAGGATCGGCGGGTAGCCGAGGACGTACACCCGGGCCCGCGGCGAGCGTGCGTGGACGGCGTCCAGCACCTTCTCCACCAGCGGCGCGGCCGCCGCGATGCGGTCGGCGAGGACGTCCCGCCCGCCGCCGGTCCAGTAGGCCGTGCAGGGCGCGCCGGCCGGATCGCTCGCCCCGAGGCGGCCACAGGTGTTCATGATCTCGCCGAAACCGATGTCGTTGCCGCCGATCTGCAGGGTGACCAGCGTGGTGTCCTTGGAGACGGCGGTCAGCTGGGGCGGGTTGCTCTTCTGCGACCGCCACATCTCGGCGGTGGTCGCGCCCCCGCAGCTGACGTCCTTGAACGAGGCGACGTCCAGCGCCCGCGCGGTCAGCGAGGGGTAGTTGCGGTCGGAGCGGGCGCAGTCGGCGTCCGTCTGCCGGGGGATGCCCGGCCCGGAGGTGTAGGAGTCCCCGAGCGCCACGTACCTCTCGGCGGGCGTCGCCGGGCTGGGCGCCGCTCCCGCGCCGAGCATCAACGCCGCCGCGCCCAGCGCGGCCAGCCCGGAGAGTGTCCTTCGGCGGCTCTTCCCCATACGGCTCCCCAACCCCTTCGTCCCACCGGCTTCGTTGCCGTCCGGCAGACTCGGCGGAAGGGCGGCCGGTGTCAATGCCGCGGTTCGAAATTCTGTTTGACAGCGTGTCAACGAGACTTGGAGACTTCGACCCGTTCATGGGCGCACGACGGGAACGACCACGGTTCTCCGTGCCGGGATCACCAGAAAGACATGATGTTGAAGAAGATCACCCGCCTGCACGCGGGCGCGGCCCTGATTTCCGCCCTCTCCCTCGCGCTGGTGACCGGCTGCTCGGAGGGTGGCTCGGCCGGGAAGTCCGACAGTGACGCCGTCGGCGGCTCCAAGCCCGCCGCGAAGCCGCTGACCGAGGCCGAGCTCAAGGCCCTGCACCTCACGAACGACGAGGTCGAGAAGGGGTTCAAGGTCAAGAAGGCTCCGGCGTCCCCCGGTGACCGCGGGGACGTCAGGAGCACGGACCCCAAGTGCCTCGCGATCGCCCAGACGGTGTCCGGCTTCGCCCCGGGCTCGCCCGCGGCCGAGACCCTCAGCAACGTCGTGGAGGACAAGCAGGCTCCGGAGTCCATGGAGGGCATGGAGCCGGAGGAGTGGAAGAAGGCCTTCGACGACTCCATGGACATGGACATGGTGATCGTGTCGCTCGCCTCCTACGAGGGCGAGGGCGCCGAGGAGGGCGTGGCCGCCGCCTCCGCCTCGGCGAAGGACTGCGCGGGCGGATTCGAGATGACCTTCGACGGGCCGCAGAAGGTCACCGAGGTCGCCGAGGAGAAGGCGTCGGGCAAGGGCGACGAGTCCGTCGCCTACGCGGTGACCGTCTCGTCGAAGGAGGGCGAGGCCACGGTGCACGTCGAGGTGGTCCGCAAGGGCAACGTGGTCGCCACGTTCTACGGGTCCAACCTCGCGCGCCTCGTCGACAACAAGCCCTACGACATCCCCTCGCACGTCATCGACGCCCAGGCCGCGAAGCTCGCCTGACCCGGCGCGGGACTGCGATCCGGGGCGGCTTTCACCGGGCGGCGGTCCGGCGCGCGCTGCGGCTTGCGGCAGCCCTTCACGGGGCCCGCGAGCCGCGGCCCTGGCTCGGGTCGCGACCTGGAGCGGCCTCGCGGGGCGGCACGGGCCACGGACCGGGCTGCGGCTCCGCGAGACCTGCGGCTCGAGCCCGAGGCGGGCCGTGAGCGGCGGGTACCGAGGACGTGGAGCGGGCCGGGTCGGTCGCGTGACGCCCCCCGTCCGCCCGACAGGGCGCCCTTCGCCCCCGCCTCGCATCCACCCGCGGGCGGCGGGCGGCGGGCGGCGGGCGAAGGCCGGGTTGCCCGGCGCGCGCGCCGGCCTCACCTCGCTCCTCTGCGCCCCGCGCAGGGGCGGGGCCCCGTCGTCAGGCGGGTGCCCACCGCGACCGCGGCCCGGAGGTTTCGACCTGGGCCCCCGGGCCGAGCGCCCGCATCCCGCTCAGGAGGGCGCGCCGGACGGCACGGGCCCGGGGCACCAGCCCGTGGCCATGGCCGTGCCGTGGTCCCGGGAGCCGCACCGGCAGCGGCTCCGGAGCCCGTTCTTCTCACGACGTTTCCCGTACCGCCCCACCCTGCACCCCCGACTCGGCGCTATGGTGCGGAAGTTCGACATCACGTTCCACTTTCGTACGCGTAGAGGAATAGCACCATGCGTGTGGGAATCACCGGGCACCGCCGCCTGAGCCACGAGATCGTCGGCCAGGTCCAGGAGAGGCTCGCCGAACGACTGAGGCGTTACGACCCGGCCGCACTGACCGTGGTCACCCGCGCCGCCGAGGGGCCGGAGAGCCGGCTGGCCAGGGCCGCGCTGGACGCGGGTGCGGCGCTGGAGATCGTCGTCCCCGCCGACGACCACCGCGCCACCCTGTCCTCGGAGCACCTGCCCGTCTACGACGATCTGGTGAAGCAGGCCCGGCGTGTGCACCGGACGGGGCTGGAGACGTCGACCCCCCAGGCCCGCCAGGCCGCGGGAGAGATCCTGGTGGGGCTGAGCGACGAGCTCCTCGCCGTCTGGGACGGCCGGCCCGCTCTCGGCCACGGCGGCACCGCCGACACGGTCGCCTACGCGCTGGGCGTCCACCTCCCCGTCACCGTCGTGTGGCCCGAGGACGCCGCTCGCCCCTGACGGTCCGTGCGGTCGGGCTCGCCGGTCGATCCGCCCGCGACCGTCACGCCTGACCGCGTACCGCCGTCACCACGGCGAACGCGGTGCACAGCGCCAGGGCGCAGGCCCCGAGGACGCACCCGGCGAGCGCGCGCGGACGGCCCGGCACAGGGCGGCGGACGGCCGCGGTGTGCGCGGCGTCGACGAGCCGGACGGAGGGCCGCACGCCCTGCCGTCCGGCGCCCAGCAGCCCGGCGAGTTCCAGGGCACGCAGGCCCAGCGCGGCCGCGAGCGGTGCGCAGAGGAGGACGGCGAGGACGGCCAGGAGCCGGATCACCGAGGGGTCGTTCGGCATGGCCGGAACGTACCGGCGGCACCCCGCACGGCAGGGGACGCCACGGTGAAGTCCGCCTGAACAGCGGACGGCCGGATCGGGCCACCGCCTCACCGCCGCCGGCGCCGAACATCTGCGCTAGATTTTGCCTCTCCTTGACTGCCGATCACTCATCGCTGGAGCCGACACCCCTATGAACGACATCATCGAAGGCCTCGGCCGGGCCACCGCGTACGGCGCCCTGGGCGTGGTCCTGCTGATCCTCGGCATCTTCCTGATCGACCTGCTGACACCCGGCAAGCTGGGCCGGCAGATCTGGGAGGAGCGCAACCGCAACGCCGCCTTGCTCCTCAGCTCGGCGCTGCTGGGTATAGGCGGCATCGTCTTCACGTCGATCTGGACGACCTACGACGATTTCGGCAAGGGCCTGCTGTCGACCGCGGTGTTCGGTCTGCTGGGTCTGGTGATGATGGCGGTCGCCTTCCTCGTGGTGGACCTGGTCACCCCGGGCAAGCTGGGCGCCACCCTCGTCGAGCCGGAGCCGCACCCCGCCGTGTGGGTCACCGCCTCCTGCAACCTGGCGGTCTCGGCCATCGTGTCGGCCTCCATCGCCTGACGCTCCCCCGGGCCTCGCGTCGGCCCGTACCGCCCGCCCGTCGAGCCGGGGCCTCCGCCGCACGGGCACGAACTCCGCGGCGGGCGCGCGGGTTCGCCGTCCCTGCGGTGCGAGTCCGTCCGCCCCGTGGATCAGCGGGCGGTGAGCCGCGGCCCCGGAACGGAAGTGCGCGTGAGAAGGGGCCGCGGCGATACCGCGCCGATGACCGACTCGCCTGCCGCCGCGCTGGATCCGCTCCGGGAGCTCGTCGAGGGCGGAGGCGTCGTCGACCAGGACCGCCTGGCCCTGCCTCCGGCGGCGGCCCGCACCACGGGTACCGGGCGTCGACGCACGACGTGCTGCGCCGGATCGACGCGGGCGAGCACCGGCCTCGCCGGCGGACAGGCAGCCCGCGGAAGGCTTCCTGAACGGTGTCGCGCGTCTCCGCGCGCCCGTTCCGGACGCGCGCCCCGCCCGCAGGCCCTCTGCCCGCGGGACGGCCGGGTGCTGCCGCTTCCGCACGGCGCGCGACCCGCCCGTCGCCGGCAAGGGCTCCTCGGACTGAGCAACCGGCCGCCGGGCAACGGGCCACGCGCGCCGGGACTCCGCGCACCGGGACCGCGGCCCCCGCACTCCCACCGCCCCGGCGGCGGCAACGCCTCCGCTTCCGCCGGCCCCTCCCCACCGCTCTGACGTCGCGTTACGTCCCGGCCCTCACATCCGTCCCGTCCATCCCATTGACGCCGGATCAGATGTGGATGAGCATGACCGCCTACCGGGATGGGAGCGCTCCCACCTGCCTGCCTCCCGGTCGGGCACGCCCGTGACCACCCCACGCGACCGAGGAGCCCCGGACGTGAAACGACGCAGAACCACCTTGCTCGGTGTGACGACGGCCCTGCTGGCGGCCGCCCTCACCCTGCCCGCCGGCCCGGCGGGCGCCGACGAGGTCGAGCTGATCAAGAACGGCACCTTCGACACGTCCACCGATCCCTGGTGGAGCAGCGCGAACGTCACCACCGCCCTGGAGGACGGGGAGATGTGCGCCGCGATACCCGGCGGCACCGCCAACCGCTGGGACGCGATCGTCGGCCACAACGACCTCACGCTGCAGGAGGGCCAGACCTACCGCTTCTCGTTCTCGGCCACCGGGAACCCGGCGGACCACGTGGTGCGGGCCGTGGTGGGCCTGGCCGTGGATCCGTACGACACCTACTTCGAGGTCAGCCCCCAGCTGAGCGTCTCCGGCAACGACTACACCTACACCTTCACCGCCCCGGCGGACACCACGCAGGGGCAGGTGGCCTTCCAGGCCGGCGGCAGCGCCGACGCGTGGCGGATGTGCCTCGACGACATCTCCCTGGTCGGCGGCGTGCCGCCGGAGAAGTACGAGCCGGACACCGGCCCCCGGGTGCGGGTGAACCAGGTCGGTTACCTGCCCAAGGGGCCGAAGAACGCGACCGTGGTGACCGAGGCGACGTCCGCCCTGCCCTGGGAGCTGCGCAGCGCCGGGGGCAAGGCGGTGGCCCGCGGCAGGACCGTGCCGCGCGGCGTCGACGCCTCCTCCGGACAGAACGTCCACTCCGTCGACTTCGGGTCCTACCGGGGCTCGGGCAAGGGCTTCGTGCTGGTCGCCGACGGCGAGACCAGCCGCCCCTTCGACATCTCCGCCACCGCCTACGAGCGGCTCCGGCTGGACTCGCTGAAGTTCTACTACACGCAGCGCTCCGGCCAGGCGATCCGCGACGACCTGCGCCCGGGCTACGGCCGCCCGGCGGGTCACGTCGGCGAGGCGCCCAACCAGGGCGACACCGACGTGCCGTGCCAGGAAGGCGTCTGCGACTACTCCCTGGACGTGACGGGCGGCTGGTACGACGCCGGCGACCACGGCAAGTACGTCGTCAACGGCGGCATCTCCACCTGGGAGCTGCTGCGCACCTACGAGCGTTCCCTGCACGCCCCCTCGGGCAGCCCGGGCACCCTGCGCGACGGCAGCCTGGTGATCCCCGAGTCCGGCAACCGGGTTCCCGACGTCCTCGACGAGGCGCGCTGGGAGCTCGAGTTCATGATGAAGATGCAGGTGCCGAGCGGGCAGCCGCTGGCCGGCATGGCGCACCACAAGATCCACGACTCGGAGTGGACCGGGCTGCCGCTGATGCCGCACCTGGACCCGAAGAAGCGTGAGCTGCACCCGCCGACCACCACGGCCACCCTGAACCTGGCGGCCACCGCCGCGCAGGCCGCCCGTCTGTACCGTCCCTACGACCGGGCGTTCGCCAAGGAGTCCCTGGCCTCGGCGAAGACCGCCTGGCGGGCCGCGCTCGCCCACCCGGACATCCTGCCGGACCCGAACGACGGCATCGGTGGCGGCGCCTACCCGGACACCGACGCCTCCGACGAGTTCTACTGGGCGGCCGTGCAGCTGTACCTGACCACCGGTGACAGCGAGTACGAGCGGTACATCCTCAAGTCCCCGGTCCACACGGCGGACATCTGGAACCCGCTCGGCTTCGACTGGCAGCGCACCGCGGCGGCCGGCCGCCTGGACCTCGCCACCGTCCCGAACCGCCTCCCGGGCCTGCGGGCCGTGCGCGCCTCCGTCGTCAAGGGCGCCGACCAGTACCTGGCCACCCTGCGCGAGCACCCGTACGGCCTGCCGTACGCGCCGAAGGACAACGTCTACGACTGGGGCTCCAACGCCCAGGTCCTGAACAACGCGCACGTCATCGCCACCGCGTACGACCTGACCGGTGACCGTCGTTACCGCGACGGGGCGCTGCAGAGCATGGACTACATCCTGGGCCGCAACGCGCTGAACATCTCGTACGTGACCGGCTACGGCGACGTCACCTCGGTGAACCAGCACAGCCGGTGGTACGCCCACCAGCTGGAGCCGAGCCTGCCCAACCCGCCGGCGGGCACGCTCTCCGGAGGCCCGAACTCCAGCATCCAGGACCCGGTGGCGCAGAACCTGCTGCGGGGCTGCACCGGCCAGTTCTGCTACGTGGACGACATCCAGTCCTGGTCCACCAACGAACTGACGGTGAACTGGAACGCGGCCCTGGCCTGGATGGCCTCGTTCGCGGCGGACCAGGGGTAGCCGCAGGAGGCTGCCACGGTTCCCGGTGCGCCGGGCGGGAGGAGGTCCCCGCCCGGCGCACCGCCGTGTGCGGCGGGCGGGGACCGGCAGGCGCCCGCGACCGGCAGGCGCCCGCGCTCAGCGCGGGGCCGCCGCCGCGAAGGGCACCTGGGGCAGGGGCGGCGTCAGGGACGCCGGGCGGGCCGGGTGCGTCCACAGTCCTCGCGAGGCCAGGCGGGGCAGGACGCCCTCGCCGAACCAGTAGGCCTCCTCCAGGTGCGGGTACCCCGAGAGCACGAACTCGTCGATCCCCAGGGCGTGGTACTCCGCGACGAGGTCGGCGACCTCTTCGTGGCTGCCGACCAACGCGGTGCCCGCGCCGCCGCGCACCAGGCCGATGCCGGCCCAGAGGTTGGGATATATCTCCAGGCCGTCGGTGCCACCGCCGTGCAGGTCCAGCATGCGGCGCTGTCCCTCGGACTCGCTGCGGGCGAGCCCCTCCTGCACGGCCCGCACGGTCCGCGGGTCGAACCCGTCCAGCAGTCGTCGTGCCTCCGCCCAGGCCTGGTCGGAGGTGTCACGGGTGATGACGTGCAGCCGGATGCCGAAGCGGAGCCGGCGCCCCTGGGTCTCGGCGTGCGCCCGGACGCGTGCGATCTTCTCCGCGACGGCGGCGGGCGGTTCACCCCAGGTGAGGTAGACGTCGACGTGCCGTGCGGCGACCTCCAGCGCGCGGGGCGAGGAGCCGCCGAAGTAGATCCGCGGCGCCGGGTCGGGCAGCCGGCTGAGCTCGGCCTCCTCCACCCGCAGGTGCCGGCCGGTGCGGGTGACCCGCTCCCCCGCCCACAGGCCGCGGACGACGTGCAGGAACTCGTCGGTGCGCTCGTAGCGCTGCTCCTTGTCCAGGAAGTCGCCGTAGGCGCGCTGTTCCCTGCTCTCGCCGCCGGTCACCACGTTGACCAGCAGCCGTCCGCCGGTGAGCCGCTGGTAGGTGGAGGCCATCTGGGCGGCGAGGGTGGGCGAGACGGAGTCGGGCCGGAAGGCGACCAGGAACTTCAGCCGCTCGGTGTGGCGGGCGACCATGGCGGTGGTCAGCCAGGCGTCCTCGCACCAGGTGCCGGTGGGGGTCAGCGCGCCGACGAAGCCCAGGTCCTCGGCGGCCAGGGCGATCTGGGTGAGGTAGCCGACGCTGGCCGGCCGGTCCGCCCCGGCCGCGCCGGTGCGGACGCCGTGGCCGCCGCCGACGATGTCACGGCTGTCGCCGTTGGTGGGCATGAACCAGTGGAAGGTGAGGTTCACCGGTGAGGCCGCCTTTCGGGAGCGGTCGGGGTGGCGGGGAGGCGGTTCACGCGGCGACGGCGCGGACGACGGTGCTGCGTCGGACGCGGTCGGTGAGGGCGGCGGAGAACTGGTCCACCACGCCCTCCAGGGCGCCTGCGGCGGGTTCGGCGACGGTCACCGTGCCGTCGTCGGCCACGGTGATGTCCTTGTCGAGGGTGAACCAGCCCTGGACGATGTGGCTTGCGCCCATGGAGCTCAGCACCGGGCGGAGGGCGTAGTCGATGGCGAGCACGTGTGCGGTGGACCCACCGGTGGCGAGCGGCAGCACCGTCTTGCCGGCCAGCGCGTACTGCGGGAGCAGGTCGAGGAGCGACTTGAGCAGCCCGGAGTAGGCGGCCTTGTAGACCGGCGTGCCGATCACCAGTCCGTCCGCCTCGGCGACCAGGGCCGTCGCCCGGGCGATCGCGGGGTGGCCGAAGTCCGCGCCGAGCAGCGCGTCGGCGGGCAGGGTGCGGACGTCCAGGGGGACGACCTGATGCCCCTGTGCGGTCAGGCGGGCGTCGAGGTGGCGCAGCAGGCGCGCGGTGCGGGAGGTCGGGGACGGGCTGCCGGAGAGGGAGAGGACGGTGGCCATGAGGCGGTCTCCTGGTACGGGAGGTGGGCTGCGGCGGTGGACTGCGGGCGCGGCGGGTCACGCCCCGCGCACACGGCGTCTCCCCCGTCCCTGCACGGCGGCCGGAGAGGGCCGGCTCAGGGACGAGGACGCCTGGTGGAAGGACGGACGAGGGCCCGGCGGGAAAGGCGGGCAGGGACGCCGGACGTGGGGCGCGAGCCGGGGGCCGACGGGTCGTCAGCTGTCCGACGGCTGCGCACCGTGCGGCGGGAAGGGAGGGAGCGACCGGGAAGGAACCGGTGTCAGGCCACGCGACACAGCGCTGCGGCGACACGGACCAGGTCGACGCAGCGGCGGCAGGTGAGAATCTGGCGCGGCATGTCCCGATGCAAGCACGGCGCTTTCGCGGCCGTCAACGCCGTGGCCGCCATGCGAGACGCCACCAGGCCGGCGGGCGAGGCACAATGAGCAGCGCTGAAGGCGTAGTAGGGCGAAGGAGCGTGGCCCCAACATGTCCATGGTCGGCAACCTGCGCAAGGTGGCGCGGCTGGCGCGGCGTACGCGCCGGGTGGATCTCAACCATCCCGCTCGCTCACCCCTGGGATCGACGGTGGTGAACTGCGTCGTCTACCGCGACGGTGTCCGGCAGGACGGAGCGGCGGGCGTGCGCGAGGCGGTGCGGCTCGCGGCCAAGCACCGTGACGGCTTCGTGTGGCTGGGGCTGCACGAGCCGACCGCCGAGCAGTTCACCGACGTGGCGGAGCTGTTCGGGCTGCACCCGCTGGCGGTGGAGGACGCGGTCCACGCCCATCAGCGGCCCAAGGTGGAGACCTACGGCGACGTGCTGTTCTCCGTCTTCAAGACGGTCACCTACGTCGAGCACGCCGAACTGACCGCGACCAGCGAGGTGGTGGACACCGGCGAGATCATGGTCTTCACCGGGCCGCGTTTCGTGGTCACCGTCCGCCACGGCAGCCACGGCTCGCTGGGCCCGCTGCGCGAGCAGCTGGAGTCGCAGCCGCGGCTGCTGGCCGAGGGCCCCTCGGCGGTGCTGCACGCGATCGCGGACCATGTCGTCGACGAGTTCCTGACGGTGGCGGCGGCCGTGCAGGACGACATCGACGCGGTGGAGACCCAGGTCTTCTCCCCCGCCGACCGCACCGCCGATCCCGGCCGCATCTACCAGCTCAAGCGCGAGGTGCTGGAGTTCAAGCGGGCCGCGGTGCCGCTGGCGCAGCCGCTGGCCCGGCTGGCGACGGAGCCGTCCGCGCCGGTCACCGAGGAGATACGGGCCTACTTCCGTGACGTCTCCGACCACCTGGCCCGCGTCACCGAGCAGATAACCGCCTCCGACGCGCTGCTGGACTCCGTGCTGCAGGCCCACCTGGCGCAGGTGACCGTGGCGCAGAACGAGGACATGCGGAAGATCACCGCGTGGGCCGCGATCATCGCCGTCCCGACGATGGTCTGCGGCGTGTACGGCATGAACTTCGAGCACATGCCCGAGCTGGGCTGGCGGTACGGGTACGCCTACGCGATCGGCCTGATCGTGGTCGCCTGCTTCTTCATCCACCGCGGGTTCAAGCGCAACGGCTGGTTGTGACGGCCCTTTTGCCGCATAGTCGGAGCACCTTGATCGGAGCGGGAGTGGAGTGACGCTGTGAGCCGAACCGAGACGCCCCTCGAGCAACTGGACGTCCTCGTCGTCGGGGCCGGCCTGTCCGGCATCGGCGCGGGGCGGTACCTGCGGACCGAGCACCCGGCGAAGTCCTTCGCCGTCCTGGAGGCCCGCGGCGCCTCGGGCGGCACCTGGGACCTCTTCCGGTACCCGGGCGTCCGCTCGGACTCCGACCTCCACACCTTCGGCTACGAGTTCAAGCCGTGGCGGGACCGGCAGGCCATCGCCGACGCGCCGCGCATCCTGGCCTACCTGCGCGAGACGGCGACGGAGAACGGTCTCGACGCCCACATCCGCTACCACCACCGGGTGGCCGCGCTCTCCTGGTCGAGCGAGGAGGCGCGCTGGCTGGCCGAGGTGGAGCGCACCGACACCGGTGAGCGCCTCCGGCTGAGCGCCCGCTGGGTGTTCTGCGCCAGCGGCTACTACCGCTACGACCGGGGTCACACCCCGCGCTTCGAGGGCCTGGAGGACTTCCGGGGCACCGTGGTGCACCCGCAGCGGTGGCCCGAGGACCTGGACCACGCCGGCCGTCGGGTGGTGGTGATCGGCAGCGGCGCGACCGCCGTCACCCTGGTCCCGGCGCTGGCGGAGACGGCCTCGCACGTCACCATGCTCCAGCGGACGCCGACGTACGTCATGCCGGTGCCCCGTGAGGACGCGATCGCCGCCGCGCTGAGCAAGTGGTGCGGCGAGGAACGCGGTTACGCCCTCACCCGCCGCAAGAACATCGCGCAGCAGCGCGCCATCTGGTCGTTCGCCCAGCGGTTCCCGAGGACCGCGCGGAAGCTGATCCGGTGGATCAACACCAAGCAGCTGCCCGAGGGTTATCCGGTCGACGAGCACTTCAACCCGCCGTACGACCCGTGGGACCAGCGGCTGTGCGCGGTGCCGGACGGGGACCTGTTCAAGGCGATCGGCCGGGGCGCCGCCGAGGTGGTCACCGACCGGATCGCCCGGTTCACCGAGCGGGGCGTCCTGCTCGAGTCGGGCCGGGAGCTGGAGGCGGACATCGTGGTCACCGCCACCGGCCTCACCGTGCAGGCACTGGGCGGCGTCGCGCTGACCGTCGACGGCGAGCCCGTCCAGCTGTCCAGGACCGTCGCCTACAAGGGCATGATGCTCTCCGGTGTGCCGAACCTGGTGATGGCCATCGGATACACCAACTCGTCCTGGACGCTGAAGATCGGCCTGCTGTGCGAGCACTTCTGCCGCCTGCTGTCCCACCTGGACGCCCACGGCTACGACGCGGCCTGTCCCGAGCCGGGCGACCCGGCCATGCCCACCCGGCCCTTCCTGGACTTCGCGGCGGGCTACATCCTGCGGGCGGTGGACCAACTGCCCCGCCAGGGGAACCGGATGCCGTGGCTGACGTCGATGAGCTACCACTCCGACGTCAAGCTGCTCCGCTCCGACGACGTGACCGACCCCGAACTGCGCCTGTTCCGGGCGTCGAAGCCGGGTGGCGCGGCCGCACCGGGCGAGGCCGCCGAGCCGGCCGGGGCGGACGCACCGTACGAGACCGCCACGCAGGGCGGGACCGACGCACCGGACACCTCGGCCGCACCGCACGGGACGACGGTGCCGGGCGCCGCGGAGCCGCTCACACGTCCCGTCGCCGGGCGAGAGGAGTGACCCCGGCCGCCGCCACCCGACGCGGTCGCCGTCCGAGCTGGACGCCCGCGACCGGGTGCGGCCGGTGACCGTCGCCTACGAGGCGGGGCTGGTGGCGCCGTCGGAGTGAGGGGCGGGAGCGGCGCGGGCCGTCCGTCTCAGTCCTCGCCAGTGGCCTTGCGCACCAGGGCGGCGTAGCCGAGCTGGAGGGCGTCGGCGCCGGCCAGCGCGGTCAGGGCGCCCATGGCGGTGCGGGTGGCGCGCGGGGCCAGCAGCAGTCCGGCGGTCAGGCTGGAGGTCACCCAGACGCTGGTGCAGAACGGGCAGGTCATCAGCTCGCCGACGGTTTCCCGGCCGCTCTCCGGGCGGGCCTCCTCGTGCAGTTCGGCGGGGCCTTCCGGGCCGACGTACCGGGTGAACGGCGCGCGCAGCGGGCTGGTCACCGCGGCCTTGCTGAGGAGCCGGCTGAGCCGGAAGGTGGCCACCGAGGTGAGCGCCACGTCCCAGGGGTCGGGGCGCTCGGGGAGCGGGCGTCCGCGGAGCCGGACGGCGGTGGCCCAGGCCGCGGTGTACGCGCCGAAGGCCGTCATCGCCGCCAGGTAGCCGCCCAGCGGCCGGTCCCCGCCGTCGGCGTACGCGCCGTGGGTGCGGTGGAGCGCCGCCCGCACGCGCTGTGCGAGGCCGCCGCCTTCGGGGGTGTGTGCCATGTTCCGTGTCCGCTCTTGTCCGTGCCGTGTGGTGCGGTGTCCGGTTTCCGCCGAACAGCGTCCGTTTCGGTACCTGTGCCCGCCCGCCCCGACGGCACGCCTGCGGGGCGGGCGGCTGCGGCTACGGCAGCGGGGTGCCGCCGGTGGCGTTGACGATCTCGCCGGTGATGAACGAGGCGTCCTCGGAGGCCAGGAAGACGTACGCGGGCGCCATCTCGGCGGGCTGGGCCGGACGTCCGAGCGGCGACTGCTTGCCGAACTCGCTGGTGTCCGGCATGGTCGCCGGGATCAGCGGGGTCCACACCGGGCCGGGGGCGACGGCGTTGACGCGCACGCCGCGCTCGGCCAGCATCTGCGCCATCCCCTGCGTGAAGTTGACGATGGCCGCCTTGGTCATCGCGTAGTCGAGCAGGTGCGGGCTGGGCTGGTAGCCCTGCACGGAGCTGGTGTTGACGATCGAGCCGCCCTCCTGGATGTGCGGCAGGGCGAACTTCGACAGCCAGAACATGCCGTAGAGGTTGGTGCGCATCACCCTGTCGAACTGCTCGGTGGTGATCGCCTCGATGCCGTCCGGCTGCGACATCTGGTAGGCGGCGTTGTTGACCAGGACGTCGATCCGGCCGAACTCCTCCACCGCCCGGTCGATCAGGGCGCGGCAGGCGGCCTCCTCGCGGATGTCGCAGGAGACGGCGACCGCGCGCCGTCCGGCGTCCTCCACCAGCCGGGCGGTCTCCCGGGCGTCTTCCTTCTCCTCCTCGAGGTACGTGAAGAGCACGTCGGCCCCCTCGCGGGCGAAGGCCAGCGCGACGGCCCGGCCGATGCCGGAGTCGCCGCCGGTGATCACCGCCTTGCGCCCCTCCAGCTTCCCGCTGCCCTTGTAGGACTCCTCGCCGTGGTCGGGCGGCGGGTCCATGGGCGCGGTCCGGCCGGGGTGCGGCTGGTCCTGGGAGGAGAACTCGGGGGTGGGGTGCTTCTCGCCCGGGTGCTGGGGCTGGTTCACGTCGGTGACTCTCCTTGTCGGGCCGTGTGCTCTCTGCGAGGGTTCGACCGGGAACGACGGCGGTTCGACCGGTTCGGCCCCGGTGTCGACCCAGCCCGAGGTACCCGCGCGCCGACCGCCTACACCGCACCGCCCGTGGTCCCCGCGGTCCGGGCGCCGCTCGAGGCCCCGTCGCGCATCCTCGGCGAAACCGCTGGGTACTCGGCCCGGCGACCCCCGCCCCCAGCATCCGCCGCGGGAGACGACATGATCACTCACCGACGCCTGGTCGAGGACGCCGCCGCACGCACCCGCCTGCCCTCCGAGCGGGCGGGCCGCGCGGTCAAGGTGACGCTCGCGGTCCTCGCCCTCCATCTCGACGTGCCGACGCGGCAACGGCTGAGGCAGGCGGTGCCCGGTCCCGACCGGGACGCCGCCTACGCGACCGTCCCCCGCTCCGGCGGTACGGTCACCGACTTCTACGGCGAGGTCGCGGCCCATCTGCCGGCGGCGCCGGAGCAGGGCCGCCGCGTGGCGCGCGCGGTGCTGTCGCTGATCGCCCGCGACGACCCCGCCCTGGCACGTCACCTGGTGGAAAACCTGCCGCCCGGCTTCGCGGAGGCGTTCACCGCACCCGACGCCCATCCCGAGCGGCTGCCCGGCGAGGACGCCCCGCTCACCGACCGCGAACTGCGCGACGCGCTGCGCCGCCGCCCGTCGTGGAGCGGGGACGGCCACCGTCTCACCCGCACCGTCGGGCTGCCCCGCGACCGTGTCCCGCCGCTGCTGCACCAGGTGGAGAGCGACGCCCGGCAACTGCACCGCCGGGTCGGCCACTCGCTCTCGGAGGACGGCATCACCTTCACCGTGCGCACCCGTTCGGTGGACGCCGTCACCACCGCCGACCTGGAGCTGGCCGACCGGATCGACGCCGCGGTCGTCGCGGTGGGCTCCGGCGGACGCCCCGGCTGAGGGGCCCGCGCCACCCGGCCGACGGCCCCGGAGAAGGGAACCGGCGGGGGAAACGCGGGGCGGAACCGGTGCGGCGCACCGGTGACCCGCCCCGTTGCGGGCAGATTGTCCGGTGCGGGCAGTCGTACGGAACCCGCCGTCGCGGCCGCCGTCCTGGTGAGAGGAGCACTTCGTGACATCGTCGACGTCGGCGTCCGGCGGACGGTCCCCGGCCGGGAGGGAGACCGGGGAGGGCCGGGACCCGAACCGGTGGCGGGCCCTGTGGGTCACGCTGGTGGCCGGGTTCATGAGCCTGCTGGACGTGACGATCGTCGCCGTGGCCCTGCCGACCATCCAGCGCGACCTGGGCGCGACCCCGGCTGAGGTGCAGTGGGTGGTGTCGGGGTACGCGCTGACCTTCGCCCTCGCCCTGGTCACCGCCGGCCGCCTGGGCGACGCGCTCAACCGGCGGCGGATCTTCCTGTTGGCGCTGAGCGCCTTCGTGCTGTGCAGCGCCCTCGCCGGGGCGGCCCCGAGCAGCGGCTGGCTGGTGGTCGCCCGGCTCGCGCAGGGGCTGGCGGCGGGCTGCATGGCCCCGCAGAACTCGGCGCTGATCCAGCAGATGTTCCGCGGCCCCGAACGCGGCCGCGCCTTCGGCTTCTTCGGCGCCACGGTCGGCATCTCCAGCGCGGTGGGTCCCATCACCGGAGGACTGATCCTGGCGCTGGCCTCCGGCGGCGAGGGCTGGCGGTGGATCTTCTACGTCAACGTCCCGATCGGCGTCGTCGCCGTGCTGCTCGGCCGGCGGCTGCTCCCGCGCACCCGCCCGACCGGCAAGGGGCAGGTCGACGTCCCGGGCGTGCTGCTGCTCGGCGCGGGCGTGCTGGCCGTCATGCTGCCGCTGGTGCAGGCCGAGGCCGGCGGGCTGGGCCGGCTGTGGTGGCTGTTCCTGGTCGGGGCGGCGCTGCTCGGCGTCTTCACCCTCTGGCAGCGCCGGCTCCTGGCCCGCGGCGCCCAACCGCTGCTGGACCTGCGGCTGTTCACCCAGACCCGCGGGTACGCGGTCGGCGCGGCGGTGGGCACGCTGTACTTCGTCGGCTTCAGCGGGGTCTGGCTGGTGTTCGCGCTCTTCTTCCAGCACGGTCTGGACTACTCCCCGCTCCGGTCGGGCCTGGCCGTGACTCCCTTCGCGGTCGGTTCGGCGGGAGCGGCGGTGGTGTCCGGGCGTCTGGTGGACCGGCTGGGCAGGCTGCTGACGGTCTGCGGGCTCAGCGCGGTGATCGTCGGCATGAGCGCCACGGCGCTGCTGCTGCGGTTCGCGCCGGAGTCCTCGGCGACCTGGCTCGCGGCCCCGGCCCTCTTCGTGGCCGGCATGGGCAGCGGTTCCGTCATCTCGCCCAACATCACGATGACCCTGCGCGACGTCCCGGTGCGCATGGCCGGAGCGGCGGGCGGCGCGCTGCAGACCGGCCAGCGGCTGGGCGCGGCGGTGGGCACGGCGGCGCTGCCGGGCCTGTTCTACCTGGTACTGGCCGGCCGGGACGACAACTTCCGCAACGCGCTGGCCATCGCGCTCGGCGCCGCGCTGCTCGGCATGACGGCGGCACTCGCGCTGGCGGTGGCCGACTGGCGCCGCGACCGGCGGGACCGCCGGGACCGGTCCGGCGCCTCCGGTGAGGCTGTGGGGGCGCCGGTCCGCTCCGGCCGGGCGTGAGGCCGGTGCGGGGCGCACACAGGAGCGCGGGCCACCCCGGGGAGGGGCGGCCCGCGCCGCGCGTCACTCCCGGCCCGAGGGCCGGGGGCGGGCGGTGACTAGCTCACGTTCAGAGCGGTGTCGTCGATCACGAAGCTCGTCTGCAGCGTGGTGTCCTCCACGCCGTTGAACTTCAGGGCGACGGTCTGACCGGCCAGCGAGGACAGGTCGAAGGACTTCTGGACGTACCCGGTGGCCGCGTTCAGGTTGCTGTAGCTGGCCAGGGTGGTCGAACCGGCGGTGACCGTCAGCTTGTCGTACGCCGAGGAGGTGGTGGTCTCCGCGGTGTCGATGTGCAGCCAGAAGCTGAGGGTGGCCTTGCAGCCGGCGGGGATGGTCACCGACTGCGAGAGCGTGTCGGTGTGCGAGGAGCCGTAGCCGTCCAGCCAGGCCTTGTAGGAGCCGCCGTGCGCCGCCTGGCCGGTGTCGGTGGTGATGACGCCGCTGCTGGCGGTCCAGGTGGTGTTGCCCGACTCGAAGCCGGGGTTGCCCAGCAGCTGCTTGGCGGTGCAGGTGCTGCTGCCGGCCGGGTTCACGGTCCAGGTGAACGAGGCGGTGCCGGTCTGCGCGGCGCTGTCCTTGACCGTGACGACGGTGCTGTAGGTGCCCGCCGTGGTCGGCGTGCCGGAGATCAGACCGGTGGAGGCGTTGATGGTCAGCCCGGCCGGCAGCCCGGTGGCGCTGTAGGTGAGCGCGCCGGCGTTGCTGCTGCTCGCGCTGATCTGCAGGCTGGTGGCGGTGCCGACGGTGGCCGTGCGGCTGCCCGGGTTGGTGACGGTGACGCCGTTGCCCGGCACGGTCGCGTGGGCGCCGACGCCGATGCCCGCGAAGGCGTTGGCCACACCGGCGTACTGCGCGGAGTTCGCGCCGTACAGGGCGGTGGCCGCGTTGAGCGCCGCGGTGCGGGCGCCCGCGTAGTTGGTGCTGGACGTCATGTAGGTCGTCAGCGCCTTGTACCAGATCTGCAGGGCGGCCGCGCGGCCGATGCCCTGGACGGCGATGCCGTCGCTGGTGGGGCTGTTGTACGTGACGCCGTTGATCGTCTTGGTGCCGCTGCCCTCGGAGAGCAGGTAGAACATGTGGTTCGCGGGACCCGAGGAGTAGTGGACGTCGATGCTGCCGATGCCCGAGTACCAGGAGTCCTTGGAGCCACCGTCCTTGCTCGGCTTGTCCATGTAGCGCAGCGGGGTGCCGTCGCCGTTGATGTCGATCTTCTCGCCGACCATGTAGTCGCCGACGTCGGTGGAGTTGCCCGCGGCGAACTCGGCACCGGCCGCGAAGATGTCCGAGGTGGCCTCGTTGAGGCCGCCGGACTCGCCGCTGTAGGTGAGGTTGGCGGTCGCCGAGGTGACGCCGTGGCTCATCTCGTGGGCGGCCACGTCCAGCGAGGTCAGCGGGTGGGTGTTGCCCGAGCCGTCGCCGTAGGTCATGCAGAAGCAGCTGTCGTCCCAGAAGGCGTTGACGTACGCGCTGCCGTAGTGGACCCGCGAGTAGGCGCCCTGGCCGTTGTTCTCGATGCCGCTGCGGTTGAACGTGTTCTTGAAGAAGTCCCAGGTCACCGCGGCGCCGTAGGCGGCGTCGACGGCGGCGGTCTGGTCGGTCGACGAGCTGGAGGCGGTGCCGGTGCCCCAGGTGTCGTCGGCGTCGGTGAACAGGGTGCCGGTGCCGGAGGTGGCGCGGGCCAGGTTGTACGTCTTGTGGCCGCCGCGGGTGCCGTCCGTCAGCTGGTAGGTGGACCCGGAGAGCGTGGTGCCCAGGGTGACCGTGCCGCTGTAGAGGCTCTTGCCGGTGCCGGTCTTGATGTCCTCGGACTCGTGCAGCTTCTCGCCGGTCAGGGCGTCGGTGACGACGCGCAGACGGCTGGGGGTGCCGTCGTGCTGGAAGCCCTCGACGAGGGTCTCCCACGCCAGACGCGGGGTGCCCGAGCCGGCCCAGACGACCTTGCGGGTGTTGTCGGCCGCCGGCGTGGCGTTGCCGTCGTGCGCCTTGGCGGCCTTGACCGCCTTGGTCTCGGCGGCGCTCTTCGCGACCTTCTCGGTGGTGTCCACCGCGATGGCGCGCTTGTTGTTGAACGTGGCGTTCAGCCCGTCGCCCTTGCCGGACTCCGGGGCGTCGTGCACGACGAGGTCGCCGCCGAGGACCGGCAGACCGGCGTAGGTCCGCTCGTAACGGGTGTGCGTCGTCCCGTCGTTGTCCTGGACGACGTCCTTGACGAGCAGCTTCTCCTTGCCGCCGAGCTTGAGCTTCTTGGCGTGGCCGTCCGCCTTGGTCTCGGCGGACTTGATCAGCGCGGTGCGCTCGGAGGCCGTGATGTCGGCGGCGAGTCCGCCGGTGCGCAGCTGGGCGGCCTTGGGGGCGGCGTCCGGCTGGGCGGCGGCCGGGAGGGCGGGCATTCCGACGGCGACCAGCGCCGCCGCGGCCAGCAGGCCGGTGGAGGCGGCCCGTCGGCGGAGGGTTGTGTGTCTCACGCGGTGTCCTGTCCGTTCGCGGCCACTGTGGCGGCCGGGGGGCTAGCCGGGCGGGCGGTGGACCGCCGGTGACCGGCAGGGGTAACGGTCAGGGGTGAGGATGGCAGCGTTGACTCGGCCATGTCACGAGTGCAGAGGGTCCCGGGCACCGCTTCGAGGGATAACCCTCGGTGGACAGGGGGGACATGCGCGTACGAATCAGCCCCGGCCCCCCCGGCGCCCCCTCGGTGACCACGACCACCCCCTACGCTGCGGGCATGACGCAGCGCCCGGAGTTCGCCGCCACCGCCGGACGGCTGCTGGAGTACCGCGGGCTGCGCCCGGCCCGGCTGGCCGCACGGGCCGGGGTGGACGAGCGTGAGATCACGGCCCTGCTCGCCGGCAGCGCCCCCGAAGGGGAACTGCTGCGCCGGTTGGCGGGCCCGCTGCGGCTGCACGCCGTCGACCTGTTCGTCCTCGCCGGACTGCCGGTCCCCGGTGACCTGGCGCCGCTGAGTTGCGACGCGGGTCAGTGGGCGGCGTCCCTGGTGATGCACGGGGTGCACCTCGCGGCCGAGGAGAGGCGTGAACTCCTGGACACGGTCCGCTCGTTGCCGCAGGAGGCCCGGCCCGGCCCGCGGTTCGCACCGCCGGGGATCGCCCCGCGCGCGGACCTGCCGGGCGGCCGGGTGGTCCGCATGTTCCGGTACCGCAACCTCGGCTGGTCCCACCTGGCGAAGGTCATGGCGGTGGTCACCCCGACGTACCTCTCGGCCTCCACCTACGGCGTGATCGGGGACGGCCGCAAGGAGCTCACGCCGCGCCTGGTCACGGACTTCGCCGCGCTGCTGGGGATGGAGGCCGTGGAGCTCGCGGGCCTGGTGGGCGTCGTCCTGGCCGAGGCCCCGCCGCCGGCCCCGGAGGCCGTGGACGCCGCGGCGCTGCTGTGGGAGGCACGGCGCCTGTCGGTCGCCCAGGCGCGGCGGGCCGCCGAACTGGCCCTGGCCATGCGCGGGGAGGACACCGGGTACTGCCTGACGAATCTCCGGGCCCGTCGCACGGGCTGACGCCGCCCGCTCCCGAACCGGACGTCAGCTCTCCAGGTGGGTCGGCGCGAACATGCGCAGGGTCGCCGGGAGCACCACCACCGAGGGGCCCGGTGTGGCGAGCGCCTCGGACAGGTCGGCCCTCAGCTGCTCAGGGCCGGTCCGGACGGCGGGGACCCCGAAGGACTCGGCCAGGGCGACGAAGTCGGGCCCCGCGAGTTCCGTCCCGTGCGGCTCGCCGTAGGCGTCGGTCATGTACTCGCGGAGGATGCCGTACCCGCCGTCATCGACGATCAGCCAGGTGACGTCGAGCTGGTGCCGGCGTGCCGTGGCGAGTTCGGCGACCGAGTACAGCGCGCCGCCGTCGCCGGACACGGCGAGGACCGGCAGGCCCGGCTCGGCGACGGCCGCCCCCAGGGCGGAGGGGAAGGCGTAGCCGAGACCGCCGGCGCCCTGCGCCGAGTGCATGGTGTTGGGCCTGCGGGGGTCGAAGGCCGACCAGGCCCAGTACGAGAGGATCGTCATGTCCCAGAAGGAGGGCGATCCGGCGGGCAGGGCCGCGCGCACCGACGCCAGCACCTCCTGCTCCAGGTCGAGTCCCTGCGCGGCGATCCGGGCGCCGACCCGGTCGAGGAGTTCCCGAACCCTGCGGGCGGCCTCGTCGTCGTCCCGCGCGGGGACCGGTTCCAGGGTCTCCAGCAGGGCCTGCAGCGCGAGCCGCGCGTCCGCGTGGATGCCGAGGGCGGGGTGGTTGGCCTCGAGCTTCCCGGCGTCCGCGTCGATCTGCACGATCGTGCCGCGCGGCGCGAACGTGTGGTAGTTCGAGGAGAGTTCGCCCAGCCCGGAGCCCACGACCAGCAGGACGTCGGCGTCCTCGAGGAGGTCGGTGGTGTGCCGGTCCTCCATCCAGGACCGCAGCGAGAGCGGGTGGGTCCAGGGGAAGGCGCCCTTGCCGCCGAAGGTGGTGACGACCGGGACGGCCAGCTTCTCGGCGAGCTGCCGCAGCTTGCCGGAGGCGTCCGAGCGGACGACGCCGCCTCCCGCGACGATCACCGGGCGCTCGGCGCGGGCCAGCAGGTCCGCCGCGACGGCGGTCAGTTCGGGCCGCGGCGGCAGTTCCTCCGGGGTGGCGTCCGCCGCGGTGACCACCGGGACACGGGCCGGCTCCCGCAGCACGTCGTAGGGGATCTCCACGTAGACGGGTCCGAAGGGGACGGTCAGCGCCGAGCGCCAGGCCTCGGCGATCGCGGTGGGGATCTGCGACTGGGTCCGGGCGCTGTGCACGGACTTGACGATCCCGCGGAAGGCGGCGGCCTGGTCCTCCAGCTCGTGGAGGTGCCCGCGGCGACGGCCGCCGAGTCCGTCGGCCGGGACCTGGCCGCAGATCGCCAGCACGGGCGAGGAGGCGGCGGCCGCCTCCTGCAGCGCGGCCAGCGCGGTCAGCGCGCCCGGCCCGGTGGACAGCAGCAGCGGGGCGGCCTCACCGGTGATCCGGCCGTACGCGTCCGCCGCGAAGGCGGCGTTGTTCTCGACCCGCAGGCCGACGGTGCGCAGGTCGGACCTGCGCAGCGCGTCGAGGACCGGCAGGACGTGCTGGCCGGGCAGGGTGAAGACGGTGGTCGCGCCCAGCCCGGCGAGCGTCTCCACGACCATGTCCCCGCCGTGGCGGCCGGGAGGCGGGTTCAGGGCCGCCTCCGTCTGCGCGGCCGTCGGACGGAGCACCAGGTCGTGGTCGTGGGTCACTGCGTACGCGCCTTCGCGATCTGCCGGGACATGATGGTGGTGAGCTCGTAGGCGGTGTGCGAGGCGGCGACGGAGGTGATCTCCGCGTGGTCGTAGGCCGGGGCGACCTCCACCACGTCCGCCGACACCAGGTTGCAGCCGGCCAGGCCGCGCAGGATCTCCAGCAGCTCCCGCGAGGTCATCCCGCCGGCCTCGGGCGTGCCGGTGCCGGGCGCGTGCGCCGGGTCCAGGCAGTCGATGTCGATGGAGATGTACAGCGGCCGGTCGCCGATCCGCTGCCGCAGCTGGTCGGCGACCTCGTCCGCGCCGCGGCGGTAGACGTCCGCCGAGGTGACGATGCCGAAGCCCATCTTCTCGTCGTCCTTGAGGTCCTGCTTGCCGTACAGCGGGCCGCGGGTGCCGACGTGGGAGAGCGCCTCGGTGTCGAGGATGCCTTCCTCGACCGCCCGCCGGAACGGGGTGCCGTGCGTGTACTCGGCGCCGAAGTAGGTGTCCCAGGTGTCCAGGTGCGCGTCGAAGTGCAGGAGTGCGACCGGGCCGTGCTTCTTCGCCACGGAGCGCAGCAGCGGCAGCGCGATGGTGTGGTCGCCGCCGAGCGTCATCAGGCGGGCGCCGGTGCCGAGCAGGTCGTCCGCCGCGGCCTCGATCGTCTCGACGGCCTCGTCGATGTTGAACGGATTGACCGCGATGTCCCCGCCGTCGGCCACCTGCGCCAGCGCGAACGGCGAGGCGTCCTGGGCCGGGTTGTAGGGGCGCAGCAGCCGGGAGGCCTCACGGATGGCGTTGCCGCCGAAGCGGGCGCCGGGCCGGTAGGAGACGCCCGAGTCGAAGGGGACGCCGATCACCGCGACGTCGGCCGCGCCGACCTCGTCCAGTCGCGGCAGCCGGGCGAAGGTCGCCGGTCCCGCGTACCTCGGGATCCGCGAGGAGTCGACGGGGCCGCGGGGCGTTCCGCTGTTGCTCATGGAGGTCATGGAGGTGATGCCTTCCTCTCACCGGTACCGAGGGTACGCGGCGCCGGGATCACCCGCCGGAGCGCACCACGGACCGACCCTAGATGGCTCCCGGGCGGCTGCGAAGTGTACGTTTCCTCCACCGGGCCGGAGAAGAACAGAGGAAACGTCCATCATGCCGTCCGCCCCCGCCTCCCTTCCCGCACCGCCGCCCACTCCCCCGGTGCCGCTCTCGGCCCTGCTGGCGCGCGGCGACCTGGGTCTGGTCCGCCTCGCCGGGCCCGAGGAGGCGGACGTCCACTGGGCCCAGGTCTCGGAGATGGCCGACCCCCTGCCGTACCTGCTGGGCGGCGAACTGCTGCTGACGGCGGGGGTGCAGGTGCCGCCCTCGGCCGGCGCCGCCTGGTTCGACGCCTACGTGGAGCGGATCCTGGCGGCGGGCGGCGCGGCACTGGGCTTCGGCGTCGCCCCGGTGCACGACACGGTGCCCGGGGAGCTGGTCGCCGCCTGCGAGGCGCACGGACTGCCGCTGCTGGAGGTGCCGCGGCGCACCACCTTCTCCGCGGTGGCCCGCGCGGTCGGCGAACTCGTCGCCCGGGCCCGGCTGGCGGACCTCCGACGGGTCGCCGAGGCGCAGCGGAGCCTGGCGTCGGCGGCGTCGCGGCCCGACCCGGTGCCGTCCGTGCTGCGGCAGCTGGCGGCGGCGATGGAGGGCTGGGCGGTGCTGTTCGGGCCATCGCGGGCTGCGGGGGGCGGGGCGGCGGACGCGTGGGCGAGCGAGGCGGCGGGCGGGCCGGCGGACCCGTCGGGGGGCGGGGCGGGAGTCGGGGCGGCGGACCCGGCCGCGGGCGGGTCGGTGGGCGGGCCGTCGGTGGGCGGGCCGTCGGGTGGATGGGGGAACCTCACTGCCGGGCGCGATCCGGGACCCCGTGTGCGGGCGGCTCTGACCGAGCTGGCCCGGGTGGTGCGGCCCGCCCCGGCGGGGAGCACCGCGCCAGGCGGCACCGCGCCGGCGCCGTCGTCGGCCACCGACACGGCCGACGGCCTGCACCTGTCGGCGTACGCGCTGGGGACCACGCCCGGGTACGTGCTCGGGCTGGCGACGGGCCGCCGTGAGGCCGGCGACCACACCATCGCCTCGGCGGCCTCCGTACTGCTGACCCTGCTCACCGGGGAGCGCGGCGGCGGCCCGGAGGCCTCCTGGTCGGCCGCCCTGGTGCGCCTGCTGCTGGGCGCCGGCCCCCAGGAGGTGGCGCCGCTGCTCGGCGGGGAGCGCTGGACGCTGGTGCACGCCCGCCCGGGGGCCGGGGCTTCGGACGCGGCGTCCGCGGCGGCGCTGGGCGAGGCGCTGGGCTCCCCGCTGATCGACCTGGTCGACCCGGCGGGCCGGGTGGACCGGGTCGTGCGGGTGCTCGTGCCCGACGGGCGGCCCGTGGAGCGGCAGACCGGCTGGACGCTGGGGGTCGCCGAGGTGACCGGCCCGGACGACTGGCCGGCCGTCGACGACCGGGCCGCCCGTGCCCTGGGCCGAGCCCTCGCCACCCGTTCCCCGCTGGTCCGGCACGGCTCCGGCGGGCGTCTGGTCGACCTCCTGCCGCCGCACGAGGCCGAGGAGCACGCCCGGGCCCTGCTGGCGCCGATCACCGGCACCCCCGCGCTGCCGCGGACCCTGCGCGCCTGGCTCTCCCTGCACGGCAGCTGGGACCGCACCGCCGTGGCGCTCTCGGTGCACCGCAACACCGTCCGGCAGCGGATCGCCCGGTGCGCGGCGCTGCTGGAGACCGACCTGGACGACCCGGACGTCCGCATGGAGCTCTGGTTCGCCCTGCGGCGACTGCCGGACTGACCTGGCCGGGGAGGGCCGGGGCGGAGTCGGTGGCGGGATCGGATCAGGTCGGGGCCGGACCGAGGGCCGGGGTCGGGCTCGCGCCGGAGGAGCGGCACTGCCGGTCCCTCGGGACGGGGCGCGGACGGCGTCCGGGGGCGCGAACAGGCGCGTGCGGGGGCGCGGAGGACGGCGTCCGCGTGTGCGGGAACGATTCGGCCAATGTGGGCGAAGTGGAACGCGTTCCCGTCCCGTGCGCCCTCCTCCGGGGAGGGGGGCGACGTCACCGCCGCGAGGTGCGAGAACCCGGTACCGCGCGGCTGCGGCCGCGCCGGGCGACGGGGGTGGAAGTCGGCCATCTCCGGATATCCGGCGACCGCCCCTCCACCGATGTCAGGTCGGCGTCGAGCCTCCCCGGGCATAATCCGGCGTGGTCTGGTCCACTCGTTCCACCACTCCTGCCCGCCGCCACCTACGCGCGTCGCTTCGCCGACGCCCGCGGGCCGACCGGGCAGTGGTGAGGAGGGTTCCGCATGACAACGCGCCCGCAGCGGCACCGGTCGGCATCCGCCACGCCCGCGTCGGATCCGCCGGAGGGCGACCGCGCGTCGCTGCGCTCGGCGACCCTCCTCGGGGCGTTACCGGCAGCGTCGGCCACCCTGCTGGCGGGCGCCGCCTACGCCGCCGCCCTGTCCCCGCTGCCGACCTCGGCCGCGGTCGGCGCGGGCATCTGCGCGGCCATCGGCTGCGCCGCGGTCACCACGACGGCCACCGTCGCGGCCCGCCGCGACGCCGCCCGGAGCGCCGCCCGGTCCGCCACCCGTGAGGAGGCGGTGGCTGCCGCGACGGCCGCGGTGCCCGCCCTGCTGGAGGAGGGCCTGCGCCAGATCGCCTCGGCCGCCCGGCGGGTCCGGAAGGGCGAGACCCCCGAGCCGCTGGAACTGCCGGCTTCCCGGGCGATCCCGACGGGACAGCCGGCCGGCCCCGCCGACGGCCTGGAGGACGCCGTCCGGCGTGCCCTGACCGCGGCGCACACCGCCGTGCTGACCGCGGGCTCGCGTCGGCACACCGACGCCTCCCTCGCCATCGTCCGCAAGATCCAGGCGCTGGTCCTGCGGGCTCTGGAACTCCTCGACGACGCCCACGACCGCACCGAGGACCCCGAACTGCTCGAGGTGCTCTTCCGGATCGACCACCTGGTCACGCGCACCCAGCGTGCCGTGGAGAGCGCGGCCGTCCTCGACGGCCGGCTGCCCCGTGCCGTCCGCCGCCCCGTGCCGCTGGCCACGGTGCTGCGGCAGGCCGCGGCGGAGACCGAGGACTACACGCGGATCGAGGTCGCGCCGCCGCCGGCGGGCTACGCGCTGGTGGGTCCGGCGGCCGCCGAGGTCATCCACCTGATCGCCGAACTCGCCGAGAACGGGGCCCGGTTCTCTCCTGCCGGCACGAAGGTGACGGTGCGCGCGGCGCTGGCCCGGGAGGGACTGGTCGTCGAGATCGACGACCGGGGGCCCGGTCTCACCGGCGACCAGCTCGAGGAGATGAACCAGCTCGTCTCCCTGGTCCGCGAGCCGGGTGGGGACGACGGCCGCACCGGCCTGGCGGTGGTGGCCAGGGTGGCCCAGCGGCTGGGGCTCGCGGTGCGCTTCCAGACCAACCTCTACGGCGGCCTGCAGGCGCTGGTCCGGCTGCCTGCCACGCTGCTGCACCTGGCCGACGAGGACGCGGCCGGCCACGACCGGCAGGAGCATCGCCGGACCGCCCCGGCCACGGCACACGCGGCGGACACGCTGCCTCTGGGACAACTGGGCCAGCTGGGACAACCGGGTCAGGTGGGCCAGGTCCGGCCGGAGTTCCGCACCGTTCCGGCCACCGGTCTGCGGCGCACCGCCGGGGAACGATCCGTCACCGAGCGGGAGGCCTCTCAGCAGGAGGTCACGCAGCGGGAGGTCACGCAGCGGGAAGCCGTACAACGGGCCGTCGGCGATCGGGGCGCTCGGCGGAGGGTCTCCGGCCGGGCGACGGGCACGCCCGGACCCGTGCCGCGTCCCGCGTCGCACTCCGGGCCGCTCGGCGACGACGCCTTGTTCGGCCCACTCGGCCAGGGCGCCTGGCGCGCCGACGACGACCGGACGGGCGGGCGCTGAGGTGACCCGGTCCCGCGCGTGGGTGACCCAGGAGACGGCGACGGTCCGCGCCTACGCCGTGACCCTGGGCCGGACCCGTCCTGCCGTTCCGGTGGAACCGGACTCACTGGTGCGGGCGGCCGCCCGGCCTCCGTACGACGCGGTCTCCTCGGAGGCGCTGGCCGCGGTGCGGCTCTGCGCCGGGCAGGCGTTGTCGGTGGCCGAGCTGGCAACCCTCCTGCAGTTGCCGCTCCAGGTGACCAAGGTGGTCGTCGCGGACCTGCTGGGCGGCGGTTTCCTGATTCACGCCATGCCCGACCGCTCCGCCGACGGCAGTGACCCCACGTTGTTGGAGGCCGTCCTGGACGGCCTGCGCAACCTCTGAGCCGGCCGTCGGCGAAGGGACCGCTCGGGGTACGTCAGTCGTCGAAGTCGACCGTGGAGCACACGGCGGCGTAGGTCGAGTAGCTGCCGTACGGGGACGCCCACTGGGTGCCGGCGAAGACGAAGTCGCCGCCGGAGCAGTGACGGCCGTTGTGGTCACCACGGTGGTCGCCGCGGTGGTCGCCGTGACGGCCGTTGTCGTCGCCGCGGTGGTCACCACGGTGGTCGCCCTGACGGTTCTTGCCGTCACTCTGGTGGTCGTTCTGGTGACGGCCCTGGTCGTGGCCCTTGTGGTGACCCTTGTCATGACCCTTGTCATGACCGTACTGGTCACGCTGGTGGTCGTCCTGCTGACGGCCCTTGTCGTGGCCGTTCTGGTGGCCCTTGTCCTGCTTCTTGCCCTTCTCGTGGGCCTTCTCGTGGCCCTTGTCGTGCCCCTTGCCCTTGTCCTTGTCCTGGGCCTTGCCCTTGTCCTTGTCCTTGTCCTTGTCCTGGGCCTTCCCCTTGCCCTTCTCGTGGCCCTTGCCCTTGTCCTTGGACTTGTCCTCGGCCTTCTCCTCAGCCTTCTCCTGGGCCTTGTCCTCAGCCTTGTGGTCACGCTGGTGATCGCCCTGGTGCTGACCCTGCTCGTGGCTCTGGTGCTGAGCCTGGTTGCCGTCGTGGTTGTCGTGGGGGTTGTCCCCCGCGAACGCGCTGCCCGCGCCCAGCGCGGCGCTCAGGGCGAAGGCGGCCAGGACGGTGGTGGTGACGCGACGTACGCGCATCTGTTCCTCCGGATGGGAAAGGGTTCGGAGCATGGCCGGCGGAGCGCCGGCGCACATACCCGTCTCCCCCGCCGGCCGGTCCGCCCGGCGCTCCAGGGGCCGCTTTCACCCGTGCGGGCCGGAACATTGCCCCGGTCGCCGCGCCCCGGCACCGCACCAAGCCCTCGCGCTCACCGCCGGCAGGCCGAAGCCGCACGTTCGTCCGGCTCAGCCGGAGGCCGTACCCCGGCCGCGCTGCCACTCGTCGGCAAGCAGCGCGTAACCGATCCCGTCGATCCACCCCAGCTCCCGGTGCAGGGACTCCCGGACCGTGTGCTGCTCACGACGCATCCCCAGTCGTTCCATCAGCCGCCAGGACGCCTCGTTGTCGGCGAAGGCGTTCGCGCACACCCGCCGCAGCTTCAGCTCCTCGAAGCAGACCCGCAGCAACTCGCGGCACCCCTCGGTGGCGTATCCGCGGCCGCCCACGGCGGGGTGGAACACCCAGCCGAGCTCCGCCTGGACGCCCCGGGCCTGGTCGGCGACCTCGCGCTGCGCCCAGGCGTCCTCCACCCGCACGTAGAGGTCTCCGACGACACGGCCGTCGAGCTCCGCCACCAGCGAGGTGGCCAGGCGTTCCGGCGTGGTCAGCCGCTCCCGCCAGTCGTCGAGGTCCCGCGGCGCGAACGTCAGCCAGTACGACACCTCCGGCAGCCGCCGGTACTCCCACATGGCCTCGGCATCCTCGGGGCTCACCCGCCGCAGGGTGAGCCGCTCGGTGGTGACCGGCCAGGTGAGGCCGGACAGGGGGTCCGCGGCGGGGTCGGTCGAGGTCGTCACACCGGCCGCCCCGGCGACTCCACGGGCACCGGCATACCGGAGCCGAGGTCGAGCCCCAGGTCGGGATCGCCGAAAACCGCGCGCAGCTCCTGGAAGGCGGTGACCTTCCCCTCCCCGAACCGGCGGACGTGGGCGGCGTACTCCTCGGGAGTCAGCAGCGACGACGGCCGGGACTTGCTGTGGAACTTGTCCGCGTACATCACCAGCTTCTCCTCCAGTGTCTCCGCCACGTAGTCCCCGGGCGGCAGCGGAAGTCCCTGCCGCTCGATGTCCTCACGGGTGACGCCGACCCCGGTGTGGTGGGAGCAGAACCGCCGCAGCGTCTCCGGCAGCCCGGCCTCCTCCAACGCCTCGTGACCGAGCACTCCGTGCCGGATGTAGTTCTTGTGGTCCAGCACGCCCTCGTCCGAGTAGAGCCGGTAGACCCCGATGTCGTGGAGCAGGCAACCCGCTCTGACCAGCTCGAAGTCCACATCGAGCCGCTTTGATTCGATCAGGTGCTCGGCGATCCGCCACACGATCTCGCAGTGCGTGTGGACCGACCTGAACGCCTCGGGGGTGGGCGCCCACTCCTCGTGCAGGGCGCGGATCTCTTCGGGCGACGGGATGCTCATCCGGGGAGGTTAACAACGCGTCCCGGCGGCCTGCCATCCGGTTCGCCGCGCGGCTCGCCCCTCCCCCAGCCGGCCGGGAGACACGGTCCCGGAGGCCCCAAAATCGCCCCGACCTTCGCGGCCATGGGCCCGGACGACCCGGAGCGCGGTCTCGGCCGGCCGGTCTGGGACGTCCCACCGGAGGGCACGACACGGAAACCGGTGCATATCACCACCGAGGTGCTCCGCCGTGAGGGCATCAGAGCCGTCGTCCGGGCCACGTGTGCCCTCGCTTTGGTGGACGCCAAGACGACCCCGGCCGGAGGCGGCACGATCACGACCTACCTCGTGTGAGCAGCAGCCGGACGGCACGTGGCTCGTCAACAGGGAGACCCCTGACCTCGCGCCCTGAGGAGTCACCGCCGGGGAGAGGACCACGGCGGTGACCTACGGCGCCGCCTCTTCGCCAAGAGCCTCGCCGGCGGCTGCGACAGCGGATGTCGCGGCGACTTCCACCTCAGCGAGGAGTGCCGCGCGGGCACAGAGGAGTGCCGCGCGGGCACAAGTGAGCGATCCTGCGGCTGCCGGACTGCGACGGGGACGTTCATCACCCGGTAATGAAGGAGGAGCCATGGGCGTGGTCGTCCATCGCACCGTTCCTGTGGGCGATGCCCGGCTCTACTGCTTCGGCGGCTTGGCCGCGATGTCGAGGTAGAAGCGGTCGATGCTGCGGACCGCCGCTTCGAACTCCTCGAGGTTCACCGGCTTGGTGACGTAGGCGTTGGCGTACTGCTGGTAGGCGCCGGAGACGTCGTCGGGGGCGGTGGAGGTGGTCAGGACGACCACGGGGATGGTGCGAAGACCGAGGTCCTCCTTCACCACCGTGAGGAACTCCCGTCCGTTCATGCGCGGCATGTTCAGATCCAGGACGATGAGGTCGGGGCGCTCGTTCGCCGGATCGCGCAGGTAGTCCAGGGCCTCGATGCCGTCGGAGACCTGGGTGAGGTTACGTGCACCGCGTTCGGCGAGGGCGTCCTGGATGAGCATCGCGTCGGCGAGGTCGTCCTCGACCAGCAGGACGTCGTACGGGCGGGCGGCGGCAGCCATGATTCACGAGCTCCGGAAGGTGGAAGGGGTGGAAGGGTCGGTCGGTCGATCGGTTCCGCCGGTGATCAGCCCGGGCCAGCGGCGCCGGGCTCCTTGGCGGGTCATGCTCACCGCCTGCCCGATTTCGGGATAGCCGGCTCCACTTGAGGCTGCCGTGTGCGCCGCCCGGTCCTCCAGGTGTCGCACGGCCAGCTTGATGCCGACGAGTACCCGCAACTGCGCCAGCGCATGCCGACGCGCCTCACCGGCCGGGTTGCGGGCAGGCTCTGCCGACGGAGTGCCCGCTGCCTCGATGAGCTGGCGGACGAGCTCCTCCACTGCCTCGATCACCGGTACCGCGGGCTCCCGCGGTTCCTGTGGAGCAGAGTGTGAGCCGAACATGACCTCACTGTACGTCGCCGATCACCCGACGGACAACATGCGTTGTCAGGGAGTAGCATGGTGCGGTCGTTCACCCTGTCCGGGCCGGGCCGGACCGTAGAAGGAGACGTTCGAACCGCGATGAAGAGCAAGCCGTCCGGGGTTGAGCGGGTGTTCTCCGGCTGGACCACACACAGCTGGCTGCGCGCAGGAGTGACCACCACACTGCTGGTCCTGGCGGCCCTGGGCTCGCTGAGTACCTGGGCCATGGTGCGCACCTCAGATCTCACGACCGAGCTCACCGACAGGCGGTCGCCCGCCCTGATCGCGTCGATCCAGGTCGAGAAAGCCCTGGTCAATCAGGAGACCGGCCTGCGGGGCTACGGTCTGACAGGTAACGCGGAGTTCCTGGAGCCCTACACGGAGGGCGTCGCCGACGAGAAGGACGCACTTAGGAGTCTCCGTCCGCTGGTCAAGAACGACGTCCAGGCCCAGACCGACCTCGACGAGATCGAGCGACTGTCCTCGCGGTGGAAGCAGCGCATGGGCGACCCCGTCTCCTCCGTAGCTCCCGAGGAAGCCGTGAAGCTCGCCTCCGCCCGTGCGAGTGAAGGAAAGCGCACCTTCGACCTGCTGCGTGAGGCCATGGAGGACCAGCAGACCCACTTGCAGGCGGAGCGGAAGGCGACCACGCACGCCCTGAGGAACTCGGTCACGTTGCGGAACTGGACGCTGGGGATCTGCGCGCTGGTCATCGTCGCGGTGGCCGGCCTCATGTTCGAAGCGTTGCGCCGCGGCGTCACCGGCCCGCTGACCCGCCTCGGCACGGCTGCCCGCGACGTCGCCGAGGGCCGCTTCGACCGCAGCCTCGACGGCGCCGGCCCTGCCGACCTGCGTCAGCTCGCCGACGACCTCGAGTCGATGCGCCGCAGGCTCGTGCAGGAACTGGAGTTCACCGAGTCGGCCCGCCGACGCCTGGACGACCAGGCGGCCGACCTCAAGCGGTCCAACGCGGAACTGGAGCAGTTCGCCTACGTCGCCTCCCACGACCTGCAGGAACCGCTGCGCAAGGTGTCCAGCTTCACCCAGCTCCTCCAGCGGCGGTACGGCGGCCAACTGGACGAGAGGGCGGACCAATACATCGGGTTCGCCGTCGACGGGGCCAACCGTATGCAGAAACTGATCAACGACCTTCTCGCCTTCTCGCGCGTCGGCCGCCTCCACAACGACCACCGCCCCGCCGACCTGGACGAGATCCTGGAGGACACCCTCGGCAACCTCAGCGTCGCCGTCGAGGAAAGCGGAGCCGAGATCACCCGCGACCCGCTGCCCACCGTGCTGGGCGACACCGCCCAGCTGGGCATGCTCTGGCAGAACCTGCTGTCCAACGCGATCAAGTTCCGCAGCCCCGACCGGACCCCGCGCATCAACATCAGCACCAGCCGGACCGGTGACACCTGGACGTTCGCGGTGACCGACAACGGCATCGGCATCGCCCCGGAGTTCCAGGAGAAGGTCTTCGTGATCTTCCAGCGCCTGCACACCAAGGACGCCTATCCCGGCACCGGCATCGGTCTGGCCATGTGCAAGAAGATCGTCGAATTCCACGGTGGCACCATCAAGATCGACCCCGAGTACACGCTCGGCACCCGCGTCGTCTTCACGCTCCCCGCCGCCGAAACGGACCCCGCGGCCCCCGACGAAGCAGGACAGCCGTGACCGAGCGCGCGCCCGCGGAGCACTACCGCATCCTGCTGGTCGAGGACGACGACGGAGACGCCCTCCTCGTCGAAGAACTGCTCTTCGACACCGATCTCCCTCACACCCTCAAGCGCTGCAGCACCGCGGCCGAGGCCCGCCGGGCACTGGCCTCGGACACCGTCGACTGCGTCCTGCTCGACCTGCACCTGCCCGACGCCTCCGGACTCGACACCGTCCAGGCCATCCACAACGACACGCACGCCGCCATCATCGTCCTGACCGGACTCCAGGAGCCCCGTTCCGGAGTCGCCGCCCTCGCGGTCGGCGCCCAGGACTACCTCATCAAGGGCAAGGTCGAACCCGACCTGATCCAGCGCGCCGTCCGCTACGCCGTCCAGCGCAAGCAGGCCGAACGCGCCAGCGCGGACCTGCAGATCGGCAGGCTTCGCGCCGAGGAGAACGCACGCCTGGAAAGAGGCCTGCTGCCCGACCCTCTCCTGACCTCCTCCGCTGTCACCGCCACCAGCCGCTACTACCCCGGCCGCCCCCAGGCCCTGCTCGGCGGCGACTTCCTGGACGTCGTCCAGACGAGCGATGGACAGGTCCACGCCGTCATCGGGGACGTGAGCGGACACGGACCCGACGCCGCCGCACTCGGTGTCTGCCTCCGCATCGCCTGGCGCGCCCTGACCCTCGCAGGTCACCGCCGGCACCAGCTGCTGCGCCTGCTCGAACAGATCCACATCGCCGAACGCTCGGGCAGCGACCTGTTCACCACCTGCACCCTGCTGACCCTGGACCCTTCAACAGCCACCCTCACCCTTCAGCTGGCGGGTCACCACGCCCCCCTCCTCCTCACCTCCGACGGCGCCCGAGAGGTCCCGGCCTCCCACGGAACCGCACTCGGCGTCGTCCCCGGCCTCGACCGCTGGCCCGCCACCACACTGACGCTTCCCGCCCGAGGCGCCCTCATCGCCTACACCGACGGCCTCATCGAGGGCCACACCGGCGAAGCCGGCCACCGTCTGGGCACCGAGGGCCTGCTCCGCATCATGGACGAGATCCACACCCCGGAACCCGGAGCTCACCTCGACCACGTCATCGCAAAGACCCGCACCCTCAACGCCGGCCAGCACACCGACGACCTCGCCGTGCTGCGCCTGGACTGGGACTCCACCACCGGCCCTCGGTGAAGCTGGCCGTGCCCATGGGGCGGGGAGGTGGCGTCCGGTGTGCCCGCGGCCGACTCTTCTCGCGTGCACCGCGTGCACCGCGTGCACCGCGTGCACCGCGTGCCGAAGGGGAGAGGCTCCTCGGCCTGTCTCCGCGGGGATGTAGTTGCAGAACATGCCGCCTGGCGGTCGAGTGAATGAGCGGCCTCTTCAGGTCGTCGGCCTGGTCCTTTCCCACGCGACCCGCGCCCTCACCGGCTCCAGCCATGCCCGGCTCCACCCCGCCACGGCACTGACCGGAGCCGTCTTCCTGGTGTGGGTGGACACCGCCGCCCGCGCCGTCCTCGCCCCTCAGGAGGTCCCGGTGGGCGTGCTGACGTCCCTCGTCGGAGTGCCGGCCTTCGTGGCCGTGCTCTACCGCGGACGAGAGGGGCTCGGATCCTCTGCCGCAACCGGCCCACGGCCCTCGGGCAGCGCGAGGCCGGACCGTCCACACGGGTCAACTACCGCGCTGATCGTTCCTGGGGACAGGCACGCCAAGCGCGCCGGCTTCCGAGAAGTTGTCCGGTAGCACCCCCATCAGGCTGGGCCACCAGGTGGGATGCGCCTGCAGCAGACGGCGCACGACTGGGCTGTTCTCCACCGTGTGGCGGCAGAACTCGGCCCAAGGGCCGGAGCTCCCGCTGTCAGGGATCTGGGCATGCACGCGAACCCCACTGCTCATCACGTCGTTCAGGAGCTCCCCCAACGTGAGGACGGTCTCCCGTTCCTCGCCGGTGTCGGGCAGCTGCCTGCCGCCGTAGAAGTAGTCCCGCGTGACCTGCCGCTCGAGCATCAGGACGTGCACTTCACGCAGGGACCGCAGCACCGCGTCGTTTGCCGACGCTGCCGCCACCGCATTGCTCACCTTCGTCTGCCTGGCGAGATAGAACATGGACCATGCGTTGATGATGAACGCCAGTGCCGCCACTGACGCGCTGACCGCTTCCGCTGACACAACGCCTCCCCCGTCTGGAACGTCTGTGCCGCGACGGTAGCGTGATGCCCGGAAACTCCGGCAGTGCGGAATTCGCCAGCAGAGGCGGGCGGCCCAAGAGCCAGGCCCCAGCGCCCTGCAGGTCGGTCCGGCCGGCGCGAAGACCCTCGCCTACGCGGCCGGCGTGCCGCTGTACGGGGTGCACACCACCTGGCCGGGCACGTCGCCCCGGACACACCACCTGGGCGACACCCTGGGCGACGCGGCCGGCGAGTGCTTCGACAAGGTCGCCCGCATCCTCGGCCTGCCGTACCCCGGCGGACCCGCCATCGGCCGCGCCGCGCGCGACGGCGATCCGCAGGCCGTGACCTTCCCCCGGCCACTGAGCCGAACAGGTGACCACCCAGGCGCGTTCTCGTTCTCCGGCCTGGAGACGGCCGCTGCCCGCCGGGTGGAGCAGCACCGGCTGCGCGGCTCGCGACCGCCGGTGGCGGACGGGGCCGCGGCACTGCAGGAGGCCGTCGCCGACATCCTCACGCGCAAGGCGCTGCGGGCCTGCCTCGACCACGACGTGAAGACACTGATCGTCGTCGGAGGGGTCGCGGCGAGCTCCCGCGTACGGGCACTGGCCGAGCAGCGCTGCCGGACCGCGGGCGTCGAACTGCGGGTCCCGCCCCTGACGTTGTGCACCGACAACGGAGCGATGATCGCCGCCGTCGGCGACCTCCTGGTCCGCGCCGGGGCCGAGCCCGCACCGCTGGACGTGTCGGTCGACCCGTCGGCGCCGCTGGAGTACGCGTCCCTGACACCGCTGCCCGCCCCCGCCGGACGAGTCGTGCAATGCCGCCGTCGGAGCAGGCGGATGATTTCGCGTGATGCGAGACCGTCCGCCGCTGCCGTTGCCCGAGTACGCCGTGGCCCGTATCGGCTGCTCACCGGACGTGCCCGGCGAGATCGCCGCCGATCTGCGGGAGATCGGCGTCCCAGCAGGGCTGATCGGTGCCGAGTACCAACCCCTGACCGAGGCGACGCTCCTGGGCGGGATCGGCGAGAGCGGGTTGGTCGTCTTCGGGACCAGCGGCCTGTTCGGGCTGCTCGGCATCGACGTGGCCTCGCGTCGCGTCGTGCAGGTCCCCACGACCGAGTCCGCGACCGCCTGGCATGTGAACAGGGACCTGGGAACTTTCCACCGGTGCGTGGCGGCCACCATTGCCCGCTTCCCGTTCTACGAGGAAGACGAGGAGGACAGAGGCCAGGAGGTCGCGGACGAGCTTCGTCACCTCCTCACCAGCCTGGATGACTCCGCACTCGCGGACAACGGGTTCTGGGGGACCCTGTGTGACGACGTGGCGATGGGTGACTATCCGAACTGGGTGGAGGACTGAGTCACCTCAGCCCCCAGCGTCGGGCCGGTGGTGGCGAAGCCGCAAGTCCGCTGGGGCCAGGATGGTGGACATCGGCGAAATTTTCGAAGCGCTCCTGTAGGAGTTTTCGCTCAGATGTCGGACGGGTCTCCATTCTGAGCTGATCACGCTGGACACGAAGTCATCGAAAGTTTCGGCAACTTCTTCGAACGCGGCTATTGACCGTGCTCGCGGCCGCAACCAAGAATCGCCCAACATCCCTGCATCAGCCGTGGGCTGACGTGACGTGATCACGCGCTCGCTCCCCCCCTCCCCCCCATCCCCCACTCCCCCACCGCCAAGGAGCCCCAGTTGCGTTCGCTTCCCCGCCCCGGCCCACGCTCCGTCCGCACCCGCACCCGCACCCGCACCCGCACCACCGTGTCCGTCGCGCTGGTGGCACTGTTCGCCGGGTTCCTCACGTCCGCCGCGCTCCCCGCGCCGGAGGCGCAGGCGGCCACCCTGGTGTCCACCACGCAGGCGGAGGCCACCACCAGGAGCGGCTGCACGAGCTTCGCGGCCACGCACGCCGTCTACTACTGCAACAACGACGCGACCTACACCAGCCACGCCTTCGACAAGGCCGGCCGGTACCGGATCGACGTGACCGGTTCCTCCAGCGCCTCCAACGCCGCCGGGATCACCGTCTCCGTGGGCGGACAGAAGACCGCGACGCTCAGCTTCTCCGGCACGTCCTGGACCACGAAGCAGGCCGTGTTCGACGTCGCCAAGGCAGGGTCGTCGGAGGTCCGGTTCACCCTGGAGACCGACAACGGCAGCAACGACACCCTGATCGACCAGTACCAGCTGTACTACGAGGGCGCGACTCCGCCCCCTCCCCCCGCTCCTGTGCCGCCCACCACCGGCGCCTTCGCCAGCGGCAAGTACCGCAACCTGTTCGAGGAGTGGGACTCCGGCATCACCGACGCCGCCGTGAAGGCCAAGCTCGACAGCTACTGGGCCTCCTTCTTCACCAGCACGGACGACACCAAGCGGCTGTACTACCCGGCCGGTTCGGACTCCGAGGGCGCGCTCGCCTACATCAAGGACACCGGCAACGACGACGTCCGGTCCGAAGGCATCAGCTACGGCATGATGATCGCGGTCCAGATGGACAAGAAGGCCGAGTTCAACGCCCTGTGGAACTGGGCCACCACCTACATGCGGCACAAGAGCGGGCCCCGCACCGGCTACTTCTGCTGGGAGGCCTCGACGGCCGGCTCCTGCCAGGACAACAACCCCGCCACCGACGGCGAGGAGTACATGGCCACGGCGCTGTTCTTCGCAGGCCACCGCTGGGGCGACGGGTCCGGCATCTACGACTACACCGCCGAGGCCAACGGCATCCTGAACACGATGCTGCACAAGGAGGACATGAACGGCGGCGTCGTCGACAGCGTCACCAACATGTTCGACCGTTCGCAGAAGATGCCGGTCTTCGTGCCCTACGCCAGTTCCGCCAAGTTCTCCGACCCGTCCTACCACCTGCCCGCCTTCTACGAGCTGTGGGCCCGCTGGGCCGACGGCTACCAGGGTCAGCAGGCCGCGGACCGGCAGTTCTGGCGGGAGGCCGCCCAGACCAGCCGTTCCTACTTCACCAAGGCCACCCACGCCACCACCGGCCTGAACCCGGACTACGCCGAGTTCAGCGGCAGCCCCAACAACACGGGCAATCACGGCGACTTCCGCTTCGACGCCTGGCGCACCTCGGTCAACTGGTCGGTGGACCACGCCTGGTGGGCCGCCGACTCCGCCGCCGTCGCCCGGACCGACCGCATGCAGAGCTTCTTCGAGTCCCAGGGCATGGGCGCCTACGTCAACCAGTACTCGCTGTCCGGCAGCGGCCTGTCCTCCGACCGCTCCCCCGGCCTGATCGCCTCGAACGGCGCCGCCTCCCTGGCGGCCGGCAACCCGCGGGCCTGGAAGTTCGTCGAGGCCCTGTGGAACCTGGAGCCCCCGACCGGCCAGTACCGCTACTACGACGGCCTGCTCACCTACATGGCACTGCTGCACGCGAGCGGCACCTTCCGCATCCACCAGCCGAGCGGCACCACGCCCACCGACCCGCCGCCGGCCACCGGCGCCCCGGCCGCCCCTTCCGCGCTGACCGCGAACCCGAGCGGCGCCGGGAAGATCACCCTGACCTGGGCGGACAACGCCACCAACGAGTCGGGCTTCCGCGTCGAGCGTCGCGTGGGGAGCGGCTCCTGGACCGCGCTCACCACCCTCGCGGCCGACGCCAGGACGCACACCGACACCGGCCTGACCGCCGGCACCGCCTACACCTACCGGGTTCGCGCCACCAACGCCTCCGGTGACTCCGCCTGGTCCGCCGAAGCCACCGCCACCGCGGCCGGCACCGACACCCCGCGCAACCGTGACGCCTTCGCCGTGATCGAGGCCGAGTCCTACGACTCGGCGACCGGCGCCACCACCAGGACCGCGGACGGCGGCACCGTCGTCGACCTCACCGGCAGCGGCAGCCGCCTCGTCCTCGACGGCGTCGCCTTCGGCACCGTGGGGGCCTCCGGCGTGAAGTTCCGGGCGGCCACCTCCGCCTCGGGTGTCAACCTCCAGGTCCGGCTGGACAGCGCCACCTCGGGTCCCGCCTGCACCGTCTACCCGGACGGCAACGGCGCCTGGCACCTCAAGAGCAACACCTGCTGGCCCAAGCCCACCGGCACCCACACCGTGTACATCACCACCACGGGCGCGGTCAGCATCAACCACCTGACGTTCACCAGCTGACCCCACCTGAACGCGCTCACTACGGAGCCCGGGCATCGACCCGGGCTCCGGTGTCCGCGGTCACCGCCCTCGATCCGGACCCGTCCGGTCCCGCGCCGAACCAGAACCACCGCAGGGCCGCTGGGAGCCCCCGGGAATGAGCCCTCACACCGTCACAGGTGACCCTCCAGGAGCGTGCGGACCTCGGCACTGGTCATGGGCCCCGTGCCCTGCGCCACCGCCGCTCCGTCCTCGATCAGGACGCAGGAAGGGGCGCCGGTGATCCCGTAACGCTCGGTCGCGGCGGGACAGCGCGTGATGTCGACGCGGACGGCGGTCAGGCGGCCCGTGAACTCATCGGCGATGCCGCCCACGACGAGGTCCATCACGCGGCAGGGCTCGATCGCCTTGGGCCAGGTCCCGGTGAAGTAGGCGAGGACCGGAGTCCCGCTCCTGCCCAGGACGAAGTCGAACTCCGCGTCCTCACGGGGTCGGTGCACCCGGTTCGTCATGGCAGCTCCTGACCTCACGTCCGTTGTTCCGTCCCCATCATCCCCCGCGCGGTGTGCCGGGCCGACCCGGGTCGAACGGTGGGGCGCACCGTCATCCGCCCCGAAGACCGAGCGGTCATCCGCCTCGAAGCCCGAGCGCGAGCGTCAGTTCGAGGACCTGCTGCGGCGACGCGAGGTCCGGGAACAGTTCCCGCAGCTGCGCCATCCGGTACCGGACCGTCTGGGGATGGACGAACAACGCCGCCGCCACCTCGTCCCGCCTGCCCTGGTGCAGGAGCCATTCCCGCAACGTCTCCTCCAGGCGCTGCGCGGTCGCGCCGGGCAGGGTCCGCAACGGTGCGAGGGCTCGGGCGCGCAGGTCGGCGAACGCGTCCGAGTCGGCGCTCAGCACCAGCTCGGGCAGGTGGTTCTCGGTGTCGCGGATGTCGCAGGAGAGGGAGCGCGCGCGGAGGGCCCGTGCGTACGAGGCGGAGACGCGGGTCCATGGCCGGGCCGGACCGACCACGGCGGTGCGGTCGGTCAGCTGCCGCGCGAGATGTGAACGGTCCGCATCGGGGACGAGCAGCACGCCGGTGGCGTCCGGGAGGTCGTCGAGGACGAGGGTGCTCGGGTCGTCGAGCGTGCGGTAGGCGGGCCGGGCCTGGGCGGCGGGCAGCAGGACCGCCGTCAGCGAGACCGGAGGCTGCCACCCGGCCCGCTGCGCGGAGGCCAGCAGTACGTCCGGGCTCGCCCCGGCCAGGAGGTCGCGGGCCAGGTGTTCCAGGTGGCGCTCCTGGGCCCGGCCCCGGGCCGCCAGTTCGTCGGCGTGGCCCGCGGCGCTCGCGGCGGAGAGCTCGTCGATGTAGGCGAACGTCAGCTCCGCGAACTTGGCGACCTCGGCGGCGGGCAGACCCGCCGGTACGGCACCGGCCGCCAGGCAGCGCCAGGCCACACGGGCGCCGACGCGGTAGGCGCTGAGCAGGGCGTCCATCGAACGGCCGTCGCGCACCTCGCCGCGGCCCAGTTCGTAGGCCGCGTCACCGGCGTTGCCGCCCGTGGCGTTCCCGCTCGCCAGGTCCAGGTAGTGCCCCAGGGCGGTGCGGACGGCGCGGCGGATGATGCCGCCCATGTGACCCGACAGGGCGTTGGCGTAAGGAGGCACCTCGTCGATGATCGCCTGGACGCACTCGTCGGCGGTGTCCTTCAGCCCCGCCCTAAGTGCCGCGACCGTGGTCTCGTCCAGAGCCAGTTCGCTGACTCTCCGGATTGCTTGGTTCACGTTTTGTTCCCTGCGAACAATTCTGTCGGCCAGATTTACGTGCTGCGGTCAGGACTTTACGCCTTGAGGCCAGCAAGCTGGAGCCATGACGAGTACAGCCCTCCACAGCAGGGCGTGGAAACTGCTGGAAATGGTGACGACGCCGCTGCTGCCGTCGGACTACCTCGACCTGGTCAGCCCGCTGCGTGCGGGTGCGGATCTGCGAGGGCGCATCGAGGCCGTGCGTCCCGAGACGGGTGACGCCGCGACGGTCGTGATCAGGCCGGGCCGGGGCTGGCGCGGCCACACGGCCGGCCAGTACGTGCGGATCGGCATCGACGTCGACGGGGTGCGCCTGTGGCGCGCCTATTCGATCACCTCACCGACGAACCGCCAGGACGGCCGCATCACGATCACCGTGAAGGCGATCCCGGACGGCAAGGTCAGCAACCACCTGGTCCGCAGAGTGAAGCCGGGCACGCTGATCCAGCTCGACCAGGCGACCGGTGACTTCGTGCTGCCGCCGGCCAGGCCCGCCAAGGTGCTCTACCTGACGGCCGGCAGCGGCATCACGCCCGTGATGGGCATGCTGCGCGACACCGAGTTCGACGACGTCGTCATGGTCCACTGCGCGCCACGGCCGCAGGACGTGATCTTCCGCGGCGATCTGCACGACCTGGTCGCGGCCGGGAAGCTGCGGCTCACCGAGGTGCACACCGACACGGACGGCACGCTCGACGTCGCCCGTCTCGACGAGCTGGTGCCCGACTGGGCCGAGCGCGAGACCTGGGCGTGCGGGCCCGCCGGCCTCCTCGACGCCGCCGAGGAGCACTGGGCCGGGCACGGCGTGCCGGAGCGCCTGCACACCGAACGCTTCCGCCCCACCGTCGTCGTGGCCGGCGCCGGCGGCGAGGTTACGTTCAGCACGACGGGCAAGACCGTAGAGGCGGACGGCGCCACGCCGTTGCTGGACGTCGGCGAGGAGGCCGGCGTGCTCATGCCCTCCGGGTGCCGTATGGGCATCTGCTTCGGCTGCGTCACGCCGCTCAAGGCGGGCGCCGTCCGTGACCTGCGCACCGGCGAGATCACCGAGGCCGAGCCGGGCGTCCTCATCCAGACCTGCGTGTCCGCCGCTGCGGGCCCCTGCGACATCGAACGGTAGGAGCAACTTGACCGCCATCGACCCCACCGCCCACCTGACCGCGGAGCAGATCGAGGAGCTCGGCCGCGAGCTGGACGCGATCCGCGACGAGGTGATCGCGAGCCGCGGCGAGAAGGATGCCGCCTACATCCGCAAGGTCATCTCGGCGCAGCGCAAGCTCGAGCTGGCCAGCCGGGGCGTGCTGCTGTTCTCGTTCTTCCCGCCGGCGTGGGTGCTCGGCACCGCCGGTCTGTCCGTGGCGAAGATCATGGACAACATGGAGATCGGCCACAACATCCTGCACGGCCAGTGGGACTGGATGCGTGACCCGAAGATCCACTCCACCACCTGGGACTGGGACCACGTCTCGCCGGCCGACCAGTGGAAGCACTCGCACAACGAGCTGCACCACACGTACACCAACGTGATCGGCAAGGACAACGACCTCGGCTACGGCATCATGCGCGTCGACGAGGACCAGAAGTGGCACCCGTTCCACCTCGGCCAGCCGCTGTGGAACTTCATCAACGCCTGCTTCTTCGAGTACGGCATCGCGGCGTACGACCTGGAGCTCGGCAAGAACCTGCACAAGCGCCGCCGCAAGAACCCCGAGTTCCGCGTGCGGGCCAGGGCCGTGGGCCGCAAGATCCGCAAGCAGGTGCTCAAGGACTACGTGATCCACCCGCTGCTGTCGGGCCCGTCGTTCCTCACCACCCTCGCCGCCACCTTCACCGCCAACCTGGTCCGCAACCTCTGGACCCACTCGGTGATCATGTGCGGGCACTTCCCCGAGGGCGTGCAGGTCTTCGAGCGCCGGTCGATCAACGGCGAGACGCGCGGCCAGTGGTACCTGCGCCAGATGATGGGTTCGGCGAACATCAGCGGCAGCAAGGCCATGCACTTCATGACCGGCAACCTGTCGCACCAGATCGAGCACCACCTGTTCCCGGACCTGCCGAGCAACCGGTACGCCGAGGTCGCGGTGAAGGTGCGCGCGCTGTTCGAGAAGTACGAGCTGGAGTACGTCACCGGGCCGCTGCCGGTCCAGGTGTTCTCCGCGTGGCGCAAGGTCTTCCGGCTCTCGCTGCCGAACAGGAAGCCGAAGGTCGACACCCCGGACCGCGAGCGGGAGCTCGTCGCGGCCTGATTCCCGGTCGCGGTGCGGATCTCTCCGCCGTACCAGTGGCACGCCGGGTCCGGTGAGGTCAGATGCGGACGGCACGGGGTGCGGCCGGCGGCCGCACCCCGTGATCTTTCGGGTCAGCGACGCGCGCGGCGCTTCAGGGTGCGCGCGTAGTCCTGGAAGCGGGCCTTGGCGATGACGGACCGGTCGGGCGTACGCAGCACGATGCCCTCGGGGCTGCCGCCCGCGCCGTCGTCGAGGGCGACCCGGGTGGCCGGCAGTCGCTCGGCGAGGAGGGCCGCCATGTCGTCCACGGCTGCGGGCAGCAGCTCGCCGGGGACCGTGGCGAGCCGCGGGACGAGGGGGATGTCCTCAGAGGCAGCGATCCGCCGGAGAGCGGCCTCGTCGCCGAAGTCCTGGCCGCCGCCGTCACGCCAGGACGATATCTGTTCGAGGCTCCGGTCGAGGTCCTCGGGCCGCAGGAACGCGACGTCGAAGAGCCGGTGACCGACACCGCTCCCTCCGGTGTACTGCTTGGCCGCACCACCGATCTTGCGGCCGTACACCTCGAGGTAGAACACCGTGACGCCGCCCTGGGCGTCGTCGGCCCGGAGCCGGTCGGCGAGCGGCTTCAGCTCGTCGACGATACCGAGGGCCGGGTTGTGGACCCGGTCGCCCCTCGCGTGCAGGAGTTCCTCGCGCGAACCGATGACATAGTCGCCGTCGGGGAGCAGGACGATCCGCCCGTTGGTGCCGTCGACCTTCTCGGTCAGGAGCACGTCACCGGTGAACCGGGTCGGCTCCTCGATGAGGCCGCCGTTCCGGGGGTCGAGGCGGTGGTAGGTGGGGATGCTCGGGTACTTCGTCGCGCTGTTGAGTGCGGCAAGGCCGGGTGCGGTCACGGCGGGTGGCTCCAGGTCGCTTCACGGGACGGACGGCCGCCGGCCGGCACGCGGGCACGGCGACCGGCCTCGCCCGGCGCGGGCACCGCGGTGGAAGGCAAGTGTCCTGCCGACGGCGACCTGCGGGGAAGCGATTTATTCGCACGCGGCACACGGCACACGGCTCGCGACACACGCCCACGGCGGCCGCGCGCGGAGAAACGCGACGGACTGGCCGGCCCGGGCCGCGGACCCGCCACCGGGTTCGGCCCGCCTTCCACGAACCGGGCCGAACCGGGAGCACGATCTCGGCGTGTCGGCCACCTCTCGGCATCAGGCGGCCCCGTACGCCGCAAGGGTCCGTGCACACCACATCTTCGAGCGGCGGCTCAAGCTCGGGGCCCATGGTCCGTCCGAAAGACATGCGTTCGAGGTCCCAGGACGCCTCGTTGAACCTGACGCACCGCCCGTTCGCCGCAGTACTGCCCTCCTCCCGCCGGCGGGCCGAGGCCAACCGTCTTGAGGGCCGCGGGGGCCGTGGCGCGAGGGCTACCGCGTCCGCAGGGCCGCCGCGGCGGAGGGGCATCCTGAGCGCGACGGCCGGGCGGGGGCGCGGGGCGTCACGACGGCGCGGGGGCGCTCTCCTGGGCGGGAGTCCGAGGCTTCGGGTCGCCCTCGGGCGTGCCGGCCGGGGCGGCGGCGCGCAGGGCGGCCTCGACCCGGCGGTTGCTGGTCATGGTCGCTGTGACGGCCGTCATCGTCAGGAGGAGACCGGATGCGGCGTAGAGCGGGGTGCGGAGGTCGAAGGCGGTGGCCAGCCAGCCGCCGAGGAAGGCGCCGAGCGGGGCGGCGCACATGGCCAGCATCCGGGAGGTGGAGGCGACCCGGCCGATGAGGTGCGGTGGGACGATCGCCTGCCGCAGGGACGGCCCGAGCACCATCGTCGCGCCCATGCCGGCCCCGCAGGCGGCGAGAGCGAGCCCGGCCACGTAGGGGTCGGGGGCGGCGGCGAGGCCCAGGATGGCGAGTCCTTCGACGGCGGCCGTGCAGGTCAGCGCGGTGCCGGTGCCGAGTCGACGGCCGAGGGCGGAGGCGACGGCCGCACCGAGCAGACCGCCGGTGGCCTCGGCCGTGAGGAGCAGGCCGAAGCCGTAGGCGTCCATGCCGAGACGCTCGCGCGCGAAGAGGGCGAGGACGGTCTCCACGGCGAGGAAGGCGACGTTGCCGACCGCCGGGCGCATGGCGAGACCGAGCAGCAACCGGTCCCGGAAGACGTAGGAGGCCCCGGCCCGCGCCTGCCGGAGCAGCGACTCGCGGGCCTCCGGCACGGGGCCGGATGCGGCCGGCGGGGCGGGCAGTGAACGGACGAGCAGGGCGGAGACCAGGAACGACACGGCGTCGGCGAGCAGCGGTACCGCCCGCCCGAGCGCGAGCAGCGCACTGCCCGCCGGTGGTCCCGCGAAGCCGGACATGGCGGTCTGGGCGCCGCGCAGCCGGGAGTTGGCCCGCTCCAGGAGGGCGGGGTCGCGGCCGAGGAGGTCCGGCAGGTAGGCCGTGGCGGCGGTGTCGAAGAAGAGTCCGCCGAGGCCGAGCAGGAAGGCGGCGGCCGCGAGCAGCGGAATGCTCAGCACGTCCAGCGCGGCAGCCACCGCGGGGACGGCGAGCAGCACCGCACGCACCGTGTCCGCGACCCACATCGTGCGCCGGCGGTCCCAGCGGTCCACCAGCGCACCGCCGAGCACCCCGAAGAGCAGCCACGGCAGCGTCCCGGCGGCCGTGACGACGGCGAGCGCCATGGGGTCGTGCGTCAGGGTCAGCGCGAGCAGGGGCAGCGCGGCGTGCGACACGCCGTCACCGAGCGAGGACACCGTCTGCGCGGTCCACAGCCGCCCGAACCCGGTCGGCAACTTCGCGACGTTCGTGGTCACTTGGCGTCCTCCTCGGTCTGTGCGCGTGCCGGCGTCCGCGTATGTGATGCCGGCGTCCGTGCGCGGGTCGCCGGGCGGAACAGGGCGAACATGAAGGACGCGTCCGGCAGCGACGGGTCGGAGAGCTCCCGGTACTCGTCGGCGAGTGCCTGAAGCCGGGCGCCCAGTTCCGCGAACTGCTTCTCGTCGAGCCGCAGGTGTGTCATCCGCACCTGCCGGTCGCTGTCCGCGGGCGCCGCTTCCAGGTCCGCCACCGCGTGCCGCATCAGGACGTCCGGCGCCCCGTCGCCCGGGTCCGGCAGCACGAGGGTCCGGGCCGCCATGGCGTAGTACCGCTCGGTGACGCCCCGGACCTTCCGGGTCCGCACCACCTTCACCAGGCCGGCCCGCTCCAGCAGCCGCACGTGATAGCTGGAGCTCCCCTTCGCGAGGCCCACCCGCTCGGCGATCTGCGTGATGGTCGCCGGCTCGAAGCGGAGCACGGCCATGATCCGGTGGCGCGTGAGGTTGGAGACGGCGCGCAGTTGTTCGTCCGTGGTGACGTGGAACGTCTCGGGCAGGTCGTCGGAAGGCATACCGGCAATGGTCAACGTTTCTTGACCATTGGGCAAGGGATTTCGCGCCAACCTGCCGCGTGCGCTGTCCGGTTCGCATGGCGTGACGCCGTGGCGTGACGCCGTGGCGTGACGCCAAGACTCCCCGGCCCGCTGCCGGGCCGGGGAGCTGCCTATCGGGAGACGGGCCGGACGCGCCGGCCCGGCCGGTGTCGCGTCACCGGCAGGCGACGGGACGGTCGAGCAGGCGCAACTCGCCGCCGTCCAGTTCCATGCGGGAGCCGGTGAAGCGCTCGCGCATGCGCCGGTCGTGGGTGACCAGGACGACGGCTCCGGCGTAGTCGGCCAGGGCCTCCTCCAGCTCCTCGACCAGCGCGGGAGAGAGGTGGTTGGTCGGTTCGTCGAGCAGCAGCAGATCGACCCGCTCGACGACCAGGCGGGCCAGTTCGATCCGTCGCCGCTGCCCGTAGGACAGTTCGGCCACGCGCAGCCGCAGTGCCGACGGTTCGAACAGTCCCAGGGACAGCAGCCGGTCGGCGTGTTCCTCCCGGTCACCCGGCCGGCCGTACGCGAAGGCGGCCAGGGTGGTGGCGGTGGGGGGCCACGGCGCCTCCTCCTGCCGCAGGTGCCCGACCGTGCCGGTCGTCGTCACGGTGCCGGCGTCCGGCTCGAGTTCACCGGCGAGCACCCGCAGCAGGGTGCTCTTTCCCGCGCCGTTGGGCCCGGTGACCAGTAGCCTCTCGCCCGGTTCGATCCGCAGTTCCGGCAGTCGCAGCCGCCCGTCCACCGCCACGTCGCACAGCTCGGCGGCGGGCCGGGCGCCGGCCTCCGCACCGCACGTGGTGGCAAGGCGCGCCCGCAGTGACAGCGGCTCCGGCGGTGGCGCGACCGGCGAGGCGGTGAGCCGTTCCATCCGCTCCTTGGCGCTGCGGATGCGGCCCGTCGCGCCGTGGGAGCGTCCACGGGCGCGGAAGGCGGCGGCGCCGAAGATGGCCTTCTCCATCTTCCGGGGGATCGCGTCCAGCCGGGCAGCGCCCGTCGCCGCCAGCCGCCTGGCACGGGCCAGTTCCTCCCGCCACTCCTCGTACCGCTGTCGGCGGCGCCTGCGTTCGGCCGCCTTGGCGGCCAGGTAACCGGCGTAGCCGTGGCCGTGCCGGGTGACATGCCCCTCCGCCACCTCCAGCACCGTGGAGGTCAGCCGTTCCAGGAACACCCGGTCGTGGGTCACCGCCACCACCGTGCCGCGGTGGCGGCGCAGGCGCTCCTCCAGCCGGGTCACCGCCCGGTCGTCCAGGTCGTTGGTCGGCTCGTCGAGCAGCAGCAGTTCGGGCTGCGACGCCAGGGTGGCGGCCAGCGTCAGCCGTGACCGCTCACCGCCGGACAGCGTGTCCAGCGGGCGTGCGCGGTCAAGCCCCGGCAGCCCCAGGTCGTCGAGGGTAACGTTCACCCGCACGTCGGCGTCGTAGCCCTCGCGGGCCTCGTACCGGGCCCTGAGGCCGGCATAGGCCGCCAGCGCCGCGTCGAGTTCGGGGCCGGGAGGAAGGGCGGCCATCGTGGCCTCCTCCCGGCGCAACCGGGCTTCCATGGAACGGAGTTCGGCCAGGGCGAGGTCCACCGCGTCCTGGACGGTCGCCCCGGGCGGCAGGGAGAGGGCCTGCGGCAGGTACCCGACGCCGCCGGGGGCCACGACCGTGACCTCCCCGGCGTCGGGGCTTTCCGCCCCCGCCAGCAGCCGCAGCAGGGTGGACTTGCCGGCCCCGTTGTCGCCGACGATGCCGGCCTTCTCGCCCGGGGCGAGCGAGAAGGAGACCTGATCGAGCACGGTGCGGTCGTCGTACCGACGGGTGACGCCGTGCAGGGAGAGCTGGGATGGGAATGACGCGCGCATGGGCAGCCCCTCGCCTCTCGGCATGCCGAGATCTGGAGTCCGGGAAATGGAGGCGGGCAGCACGGGCCAGCGGCGGAGCAGAGCTCAGACGCCGTGGCGTGCGGGGGCTGTCACAGAGATCCCATGGGCACGACGGTAGCGCCGTGCGGCGCATGCCGCCACGGGTTTACGAAAGGCTCGTTCGAACAGGGTCACCGGTCGGGGCGACACCCGGCGGGCGGTGCGAGGCGGTCGCATCGGTGCGCCGCGGGCGGGCCGGCGGGCGGCACCGTCGGCGTTTCGGCCATCGCCGCGCATCGGCCGCCCCCGGTGCCGTAAGGGGCCAGGTGCCCCACACCTTCGGCGAACCGCTCAGGCTCGGGGCGCGCACTCCGTCCGAAAGACATGTGTTCGACGGAGGGGGCCCCGTCGTTGAACCCGGTGCACGCCTGTCCGTAAGGGAAGGGAGCGAGCTGTGGAATCCGCCCACGCCGACCGGTCCGGTACGCCTCCGTCGCGTCCGCCGGAGCCGTCGGAGCCGTCGGAGCCGGAGCGACGGAACCTCGATCTGTGGAACGACTACGGCACCCACCATCTCTCCCGGGGGACGGAGATCGCCGAGCCCGACAGCCTGTACTGGGGCTACTGGGAGGGCGTCGGTCCCGGCGAGGAGATCCTCGGTGACCTGACGGGCCGACGGGTCCTCGACCTGTGTTCCGGCATGGGACGGTACGCGGCGTACCTGGCGCGCGGGGGCGCCCGCGTGGACGCGGTCGAAGGGGCCCGCTCCCAGCACGAACGCGCCGTCGCCCGCTTCGGCGGAACGCCCGGGCTGCGGCTGGTCCACGCGGACGCCGTGACCCATCTCCGTGGGGCCGAGCCGTACGACGTCGTCCTCTCCGCCCACGGTCTCGCCTTCCTGGACCCGCACCGGGTCCTCCCGGCACTCGCCTCGGCGCTCGCTCCCGGCGGCCGGCTGGCCTTCTCCGTGCTCCACACCAGCACCGCCGGCGACGGCCCGTGGGACACGGTGGCGGCCCGGCCCGAGGCACTGCGCCTGGGGGACCTCGGCCCCCGCCCCGTCGAGATGTGGGTGCTCACGCCCTCCCGCTGGCAGGCGCTGCTCGGCGAACACGGGCTGATCGTCGATCAGGTCGAGATCCTCGCCGCCCCCGGTGCGGGCGATCGGACCTGCTGCACCCTCCTGCGCGCCCACCGACCCGACTGACACCGGCGGTTCCACTCGCACCTCCCGCCGTCCGGCAGCCACTCCGAAGGAGATCACCCGTCATGGAGCAGTTCGTGTGGCGCACCATCGAGGCGCTCGCCCGCCGTTTCGACGACCACGACCAGGGCCGCGGTCTCAGCCCCGAGGAGCAGTGGACGTTGCAGGTCCTGAAGATCTCCGAGGAGACCGGTGAGGCGTCCCAGGCCGTGATCGGCGCACGCGGCACCAACCCGCGCAAGGGGGACAGTCACGGCTGGGAGGACGTCCACGCCGAGGTCGCCGACGTGGTCGTCACCGCCCTGGTGGCGCTCCGGCGGATGCGGCCCGACGACGCCGCGCTCTTCCTCCGCGGTCACCTGGCCGCCAAGGCGGAGAAGTTCCTGCCGTCCACGCCCGCCGGCCAGGAGTCCGGGACGGCCTGACCACCGCGACCGGAACGCCGGAAAGGGCTCCCGGTCCGTCCACCCCTCGACGAAGGGCCGCTTCGATGCCCCTCTCACCGCCTCCCTCGCTGCTGGGCGTGTTCGCGCACCCGGACGACGAGTCCCTGCTCGCCGGCGGCGTGCTCGCCCGGCAACACGCCGCGGGTGCCCGCACCGCCGTGGTCACCGCGACTCGGAGCAAGGACACGGCCCGGGCACGGGAACTCGCCGAGGCCCTCTCCGTCCTCGGCGCCGGTGCACCTCTGCTGCTCGGCTACCGGGACTTCCGCAACCCCGAGTCCGCCCCGCACCGCGAGCGACTGGTCGACGCGCCGCTCGACGAGGCGGTCGGACGGCTGGTGGCCCACATCCGTGCGTTCAAGCCCGACCTCGTCGTCGGACACGACGCGTTGGGTCAGCTGACCGGCCACCCGGATCACGTCCGCGCCCACCAGATCGCCCTGCTCGCCGTCGAGGCCGCCGGGCTCGCCCACCGGCGTCCCGAGGCGGGCGCCCCCTGGCAGCCCGCCGCGCTGTACGCGGCCACGCATCCGGAATCGGGCGTGGGCCTCCTCGGCCCGCTGATGCGAGGAGCCGGCAAGACCGTGACGGCGGTGCCGGACGGGTATGTGACCACGCGCGTCGACGTCGCCCCCTGGGCGGACGTGAAGTGGCGGGCCGTTCTCGCGCACCGCACCGAGGTCGCTCGTGAGCGTGCGCTGCCGGACATCCTGGCCCGCCTCCCGGAAGCGGACCGCCACGGGATCATCGGCACGGGGTACTTCACCCGCCTCAGCCCGCGTCCCCTCCCGGCCCTGGACGCTCCGGTCCCCGGGGCTCCGGGCCCCGATGTCCCGGGCCCCGATGCCCCTGGCCCCGGCCCCTCAGGCCTGCTCACCCTGTGACGCGCGCGGTGAGCCGCCGCGCGCCGGCGTCGGGGCCCGTCACAGTTCCGGCACGTCGTCCAGGTCGAACACCTTGTCCGGGTCCACCACTTCCGGAGGCGGGCCGTCGAGGCGCTGCTCGCACCAGATGGTCTTGTCCTGGCGGCTGTGCCGGACGCCCCAGCGGGTGCTGAGCCGCATGACGATGAAGAGGCCCCGGCCGCCCTCGTCGCTCTCCCGCGCGCGGCGCATGTGGGGGCTGGCGCTGTTGGCGTCGGTGACCTCGCTCAGCAGCCGGTTCTGGTCATGGATGAGCCGCAGGCGCACGGGTTCGTTGCCGTAGCGGATGGCGTTGGTGAACAGTTCGCTGACCACCAGGGCGGTGGTGAAGGCGAACTCGTCCAGGTGCCAGGCTGCGAGCTGGCGGTCCACCAGGCGGCGTGCCGTGCCGACCACGGACGCGTCGGCGGGCAGCGTCCAGTCCGCGATCCGGTCGCGGGGCATGGCGCGGGTGCGCGCGAGCAGCAGCACGGCGTCGTCGTCGTAGGACGAGGCCATGCGGTACACGGCGGTGTCGCACAGTTCTCGCAGCGGCCCGCTGGAGGACGCGAGGACGTCGGTGAGGCGGCGCGCGGCGGTCTCACGGTCGGGGCCCCCGGCGTCGAGCAGGCCGTTGGTGTAGTGGGCCAGCACCGTGCCCGGCTCCACCTCGATCTCCACGGGGGCGAAGGCGTGTCCGCCACCCCGGCCCAGCGGTGGGCCCTCGGGGACGTCCACATCGAGCTTGAAGCCGTGCGGGTCGACGAGGAGGGGGGCGGGGTGTCCCGCGCGGACCATCGAGCACTGCCGGGAGAGCGGGTCGTAGACGGTGAGCGCGCAGGTGGCGAGGTGGGAGTTCCCGGTCGGCGCCGCCTCGCCCGCGAGCTGGGCTGCCACCTCGTACAGGTGGCTGAGCATCTCGTCCGTCTCGAGGTCCTGCAGGGCGAGCGCGCGCAGGGCCGTCCGCAGCTGTCCCATGGTAGCGGCCGCCTCGATGCCCTGCCCGACGACGTCGCCGACGACCAGACCGACCCGGGTGCCGGAGAGGGGGATGACGTCGAACCAGTCGCCGCCGGCCGTCTCGGGCAGGTACACGTTGGCGGTCTCCACCGCCGAGAGGTCGGGGGCCGCGGTCGGCTGGAGCCATCGGTGCAGGGTCGTGGCCACCGTGTGCTCGCGGTGGTAGCTGCGCGCGTTGTCCAGGTGGGCGGACGCGGCGGAGGCCGCCTGCACGGCGACGCCCAGGTCGGCCTCGGAGAACGGGTCGGACCGGTGGCGGTAGAGCGTCAGCAGCCCGAGGACGGTGTCACGGACGGTGAGCGGAGCGACGATCATCGAGTGCACGCCCGCCCGGACCAGCAGGGCGAACTCCTCGGGGGCGGCGGTCAGCCACGGCGTCTCCGGCGTGACCGTCAGCAGCCGGGCCTCCCGGTCGTTGAGCGCCTGCGCGTAAGGGGTGGCGAAGGGGAACGTGCGGCTTTCCTGGTCCCGCCAGATCCGTTCGGCGGACGACGGGGCGAAGGCCACCCGGCGCACCGGGGCGCCCGTCGGGGAGGTGCCCGTCGACTGGGCGGCCACGTCCGATTCCTCCAGCAGGTCCACGGCGGCCGCGTCCGCGGAACCGGGGACCAGGGCCCGCACCAGTTCCTCGGCGGTGGACCGCGTGTCCAGGGTGGTGCCGACGGTCGCGTGCACCGAAGCGAGCACCCCCAGCCGGTCGGCGGCGGCCCGCGCCTCGGTCACGTCCTCCACCACGCACAACAGCGGTGCCGGACTCCCGTCCGCACTTTCCAGGGGGAACAGGGAGAGCTGGACCGTGACCGTCCGCCGGGGGTCCGACGGGGGGTGGCCCTTCACCAGCCTGCCGCGCAGGGGCTCGCCGCTCGACCGTGCCTCGTCGATCAGGGCGTCGAGGATCTTCGGGTCGAAGCCGGGGGCGAAGTCGTCGACGCTGTGCCCGATGACGTCGTCGGGAGCCAGTCCCTGCACCCCGCGTCCGGACGTGTTGTAGCGGCTCACCCGGCGCTCGGCGTCGAGGACGAAGAGACCCTGGGGCGAGTTGGCGAACAGGGCGTTCAGCACGGCAGTGTCGTCGACGGAACCGTCTGCCACAGCACGCTCCCTTCGTGCGGCTGCCCCCTCTCACCATCTCGTATCGGCCGCCCCCCGCAACTCGGGCAGGGCGGGGGGCGGCAGCGCGCGGCACGATCGCGGCGTCCTCGCCCCGCAGGCGCCTCTCAGGCGGTGAGCCGCAGCGCGTCGGCGACCTCGGCGGTGGAGGAGCCGGTCGCGATCGAGTCGTAGCCGTCCCGGAGGGACGCGTCCTGGTCCTTGAGGCCGTTGCCGGTGAGGGTGACGACGACCGTCTGTCCTGGGCCGAGCAGTCCACGGCGGTGTCGGTCGAGGAGGCCGGCGACTCCTGCGGCCGAGGCGGGTTCCACGAAAACGCCGTCGTGACGGGCCAGCAGCCGGTAGGCCTCGAAGATCTGCTCGTCGGTGACGGCCGCGAACATCCCGCCGGACGCGTCACGGGCGGCGACGGCGCCCTGCCAGGTCGCCGGGTGTCCGACACGGATCGCGCTCGCCGCCGTCTCCGGCCGGGCGACGGGTTCCCCGTGCACGAGGGGCGCCGCACCGGCCGCCTGGAAGCCCCACATCCGCGGCACGCGGGTGGCGGCCCCTTCCTGCCGGTAGGTCCGGTAGCCCTGCCAGGTGGCGGTGATGTTCCCACCGTTGCCCACCGGGAGGCAGTGGATGTCGGGGGCGTCGCCCAGCGCGTCGACGATCTCGTAGGCGACGGTGCGCTGGCCGGACAGGCGCAGTTCGTTGCCGACGCTGTTGACGAGGGCGACCGGGTGCCGGTCGGCGAGTTCGCGGGCGATGCGCAGGCAGTCGTCGAAGCCGCCGTCCACCTCGACGACGCGGGCTCCGTGACGCACGGCCTGGCCGAGCTTGCCGAGCGCCACGCGGCCCCTGGGCACCAGGACCACGGAGGTGATGCCGGCGCGGGCGGCGTAGGCGGCCGCCGAGGCGCTGGTGTTGCCCGTCGAGGCGCAGATGACCGCTTCGGCCCCGTCCTCGGCGGCCTTGCTGAGGGCCACCGTCATCCCCCGGTCCTTGAACGAGCCGGTGGGATTCGCGCCCTCGTTCTTGAGGTGGACGTCGCAGCCCGTCAGCTCCGACAGGTGCCGGGAACGCAGCAACGGCGTGTTGCCCTCGTGGAGCGAGACGGCCGGGGTGCGGTCGGTGACCGGGAGCAGGCGCCGGTAACCGCTGTCGATCAGTCCTTGCCAGGGAGTCATGCGGCGAACGTAACATACGTTTCATCGAGACGCGTGAAGAGCATTCTCATGTAACGTTCGACATCATGGAACCTGTGGTGTCGCAGCTCGAAGAGATCTATCCGCGGCTCGCCCCCGGCGAGCGCGCCGTGGCCCGGCTGCTGCTGGACGACTATCCGTTCGCGGCGCTCGGCTCGCTCCGGTCGCTGGCCGAGCGGGCCGGGGTGAGCGCGCCCACCGCGTCACGCCTGGTCGATCGCCTCGGCTACCCGGGTTTCGCCCAGTTCCAGGCCGCCGTGCGCACGGCGGCGCAGGAGGACAGGTCGCGGTTGCGCGCCTTCGCCGCCGAGGGCGCCGACCCCCGGAGCGCGGCGGCCGACCTCCACAACGGCCTGGCCGAGACGATCACCGCGGTGAACGCGCCGCTGCTGGACGCCGCGGCCGACGCGCTCGTCTCGGCGAGGACGGTATGGACGCTGGGCGGCCCGTTGAGCGAGCTCGCGGCGGACTACCTCACCCGGCAGCTGGGCGCGCTGCGGCCCGCGGTCCGCTTCGTCACGGGTCCGGCGGCGGAGCGGGCCCGCTCGTTGCTGGAGGTGACCCCGGCCGATCTCGTGGTGGCGTACGACTTCCGGCGCTACTCGGCGGAGACCGCCGCCTTCGTGCGGGCGGCCCTCGGCCGTGGGGCTCGGCTCCTGCTGGTCACCGACGCCTGGGGATCCCCGCTGGCCGGCGAGGCGCAGATCCTGGTCCCGCTCCCCCGCGAGGCCGCCGGCCCCATCGCTCCGCTCACGCACGAGATCGCGGTGACCGAGCTCCTGCTCGTCGCGACCGCGTCCCGGCTCGAGGCGTCCGGGCGGCTCGACGAACTGGACGCGCTGACCAGGTCGCTCCAGCCCACCGAGAAGGCTTGACCCGCCACCCTGCGCGTGTGTCGCGGGCGCCCCGTCAACGGTGCGACGGCTCCTGGGCCCGGTCCAGGGCCTGGGTGACGCGCCAGAGGCGGCGGGGCAGGTCGCCCTCCTCGAAGGGGTGGACCTCCCGCAGGGTCCAGCCTTCGGCGAGGGCGTCGACCAGGTCGCGGGAGAAGAAGTGGACGGCGAAGCCGCCGTGCTCGAAGATGTCGTCGCCGTGGGCGACGCCGGTGCCGTGATGCGCGTCGCCGGTGTGGCGCACCGTGAAGACGAGGAGGCCGCCGGGCCGCAGGACACGGCGGACCTCGGCCACCACGGCGTGGATCTCCGCGGTCGAGAGCGCCATGCACAGCAGCATGTGGGCGAAGACCGTGTCCACGGAGGCGTCCGGCAGCGGGAGCGGGTCGCGCACGTCGTGCACGAAGGTGGTGACAGTGCGGTCGACGCCCTGCGCCCGGGCCGCCTCCCGCAACTGGCCGAGCGCCGTGGCGGAGAAGTCGGCGGCCTGGACCGTGAACCCCTCGCGCGCGAAGTACAGGGAGTCGCGACCGTGCCCGGCGCCGAGTTCCAGCACGTCCGCCGCGCCCGCCGCCCGGAACACCTGGGCCGCGTGGAGGGCGGGGTCGGAAGGGAGGTCGCCGTACATGCCGGGGTGAGCCGTGTAGGTGCCCTGCCAGTGCCGCCGCTGCGCGTCGGCCAGGCCGTCCCGCCCCTGGTCCTTCATGGTGCCGCCGCCCTTTCCCGCTTCCGGCCGGCCGCTTCGGCCTCCTCCACGTCAGCGTAGGCGCCTGGGGCCGGAGCGCCGCCGCGGCGACCGGAACCCGCGCAGAGCCTCCCCCGACTGCCGCTGGGCACGTGGTCCCGCACGGCACGGCGCGGCACCTCTCTGGCACCGCATGGCACCGCATGGCGTCACGTGACACCACTTTGCATCACCAGGCACCACGTCGGCACAGGACGACAATCACGCGAACGTGCAGATCAGAGGCGTGCGCGCACAGATTCGCCAAGCGGCGCCAACAAGGCGCTTGCGCATGACGCCAATGTGGTGCCATTATGGCGTCATGGACCTCACCCCCTATGTCGACACCCTCCGCCGCGAACTCGCGGTGGCCGCCGAGGCCGGCGGCGTGGAAGCCCGGGAACTGGCCGACCGGCTCACCGCTCCGCTGGAGTCGGCGACCCGCCTGGTCATGCTCAACGTGCTCTCCGCCGCGATGAGCGAGGTCACCCGCGACCTCGCGCCGGGTTCGGTCGACGTACGACTGCGGGGGCTGGACCCCGACTTCGTGGTGACCCCGCCGCCCTCCGACGGCGTCGACCCCACCGAGCCGGCTCCGGCCCCGGAGCCCCTCAAGGCCCCGGCGGCCGCCGAGGGCGACGAGGGGGGCACCGCTCGCGTCAATCTGCGACTGCCGGCCCACCTGAAGGCGCGCGCCGAGGAGGCCGCGAACCAGGAGGGCCTGTCGGTCAACGCCTGGCTGGTGCGCGCCGTGTCCGCCGCGGTCGAGGGCGGCGCCCGGCCGCGCACGCCGGAGCGGACCCGGACCGTCGGCCAGAGCTTCACCGGCTGGGTGCGCTGACCGCCCCGGATCGGCCCGCACGGCACCTCACATCCGACCCCATTCATCACGTCCCCACGGCGGGGACGCCCTGCAGAGCCAAGAGGACGGGACAGCCATGCCTTCTTTCGACACTCCCGCGCCCATCTCGGTCACGGCGACCGTGGAGGCCGGTTCACTCCAGCTCACCGCGACCGACCGCTCCGACACGGTCGTCGAGGTGCGGCCCCGGGACCCGAAGCGGGACCTGGACGTGCGGGCCGCCGACCAGACCGAGGTCCGCTTCGCCGGCGGCACGCTGACGGTGCGGACACCCAGGTCCGGCCTGTTCGGCCGCACCGGCGTGGTGGACGTGACGGTCGAACTGCCCACCGGATCGCACGTCGACGCGAACGGCTCGTGGACCCAGGTGCTCGGCGAGGGCCGGCTCGGCGAGGTGCGCGTCAAGACCTCGGCCGGCGACGTCCGCATGGACGCCACCGGTCCGCTGAAGCTGATCGCCTCGCACGGCTCCATCACCGTGGACCGGGTCGACGGCACGGCGGAGATCACCACCAGCTCCGGAAGCCTGCGCGCCGGTGTCCTCGACGGCGCCGCCGTCCTCAAGAACTCGCACGGCGGCACCACCGTGGAGGTGGCGACCGGTGAACTGCGGGTGAGCGGCGCCAACGGCGACATCGACGTCCGCCGCGCCGAGGGCTCGGTCACCGCCACCACCGCGCACGGCACCCTGCGCATCGGCGAGGTCGTCCGGGGCTCCACGCAGCTCGAGACCTCCTACGGCGCGATCGAGGTCGGCGTCCGCGAGGGAACGGCCGCCTGGCTGGACGTCACCTCCACCTCCGGCCAGGTCCGGAACTCGCTGACCTCCTCCGACTCGCCGGAGGAGGCGGCGGAGACGGTCAAGATCCGCGCACGCACCCGGTACGGGAACATCGACGTCCGCCGCGCCCGCTGATCACCGCCGGCCTCCGGGAGTCGTCCGGAGTCGCCCTCCGGAAGTCGCCCCCCCTTCGCACCACCGCGCCCGTGAACGCCGCCGGGCCACCGGCACCCCAGGCCCGGCGGCGGCCACCGCACCACTCGAACTCGTCCTCGTTCGCGCCCACACCCTCGTCACTTCACCTTCGGACCGGAGGGTCCCATGCCTGTTTCTGTCATGCCCACGCCCAGCAGCGGGAGGGGCGCCCCGTCCCCCGCCGCGGTGTCCGCCGTCGGCCTGCGCAAGTCCTACGGCGACAAGCACGTCCTCGACGGCATCGACCTGCACATCCCGGCGGGTTCCGTGTTCGCGTTGCTCGGCCCGAACGGCGCCGGCAAGACGACCGTCGTCAAGATCCTCTCGACGCTCATCTCCGCAGACGGCGGCCAGGCCCAGGTCGCGGGCCACGACCTCGCCGCGTCGCCCCAGGCCGTGCGGGCGCAGATCGGGGTGACGGGGCAGTTCTCGGCGGTGGACGGTCTGATCACCGGGGAGGAGAACATGCTCCTGATGGCCGACCTGCACCACCTGTCCAAGGCGGAGGGCCGGAGGGTCACCGCGGACCTGCTGGAGCGGTTCGACCTGGTGGAGGCGGCCGGCAAGCCCGCCTCCACCTACTCGGGCGGCATGAAACGGCGGCTCGACATCGCGATGACCCTGGTCGGCAGCCCCCGCGTCATCTTCCTCGACGAACCCACCACCGGCCTCGACCCCCGCTCCCGCCACACCATGTGGCAGATCATCAGGGACCTCGTCACCGGCGGCGTCACCGTCTTCCTCACCACCCAGTACCTCGAGGAGGCCGACCAGCTCGCCGACCGCATCGCCGTCCTCCACAACGGCGTCATCGCCGCCGAAGGCACCGCCGACGAACTCAAGCGCATCATCCCCGGCGGCCACGTCCAGCTCCGCTTCACCGACCCCGCCACCTACCGCCGCGCCACCGCCCAGCTCACCGACGCCACGAACGACGAGGACTCCCTCACCCTGCGCGTCCCCGGCGACGGCAGCCAACGCGCCCTGCGCACCCTCCTCGACCGCCTCGACACCGCCGGCATCGAAGCCACCGAACTCACCGTCCACACCCCCGACCTCGACGACGTCTTCTTCGCCCTCACCGACGACACCACCACCGCCACCGCCGCCGCCACCACCACCACCACCGACAAGGAGACCGCGCGATGAGCAGCACCCTCTCCCTCGCCCTCCGCGACAGCGGAACCATGCTCCGCCGCAACCTCCTCCACGCCCGCCGCTACCCCTCCCTCACCCTCAACCTCCTGCTCACGCCGGTGATGCTGCTCCTGCTCTTCGTCTACATCTTCGGCGACGTGATGAGCGCGGGCATGGGTGGCGGTGCGGCCGACCGGTCGGAATACGTCGCGTTCCTGGTCCCGGGCATCCTGATGATGACCATCGGCTCCACCACCGTCGGCACCGCGGTCTCCGTCTCGATGGACATGAGCGAGGGCATCATCGCCCGCTTCCGCACCATGGCCATCCACCGCGGTTCGGTGCTCGTCGGCCACCTGCTGGGGAGCGTCGTCCAGTGCCTGGCGAGCGTGCTGCTCGTCACGGCCGTCGGTGTCGCCATCGGCTTCCGCTCCACGGGCGCCACCGTCGTCGAGTGGGTCCTGGCCGCGGTGCTGCTGGCGTTCTTCTCGCTCGCCCTCACCTGGATCGCGATCGGCATGGGCCTGATCAGCCCCAACGCCGAGGCTGCCAGCAACAACGCCCTGCCGCTGGTCTTCCTGCCGCTGATCTCGAGCACCTTCGTGCCCATCGACTCGATGCCGGGCTGGTTCCAGCCGATCGCCGAGTACCAGCCCTTCACCCCGGCCATCGAGACCCTGCGCGGCCTGCTCCTCGGCACCGAGATCGGCCACAACGGCTGGCTCGCCGCCGCCTGGTGCGCCGGCCTCGCGGTCCTCGGCTACTTCTGGGCCACCGCCAAGTTCAACGCGGACCCCCAGCGGTGACCCCGGCCGCACCCAGGGCAGCGCCCCCGACACCACGTCGGGGGCGCCGCCCTTTCCACGCCGTTCACGCGAACCGCGACGTGTCCAGCAGAAATCCCAGCGGGTCGGGCAACGGCAGATCCTCACCGAAGTCCGCCTTGCCGTGCGGCGGCCCGTACGAGTCCGCCCCCGCCGCCAGCCGGTACAACCGGCAGATCCGCTCCTGGCGGTCGATGATCAGGTAGTACGGAACACGCCCGGCCGCATAGGCGCGCATCTTGTCCCGGTAGTCCCGCTCCCGTGTACTCGGCGAGGTCACCTCGACGACCAGATCGATCGGCTCCCCCTCGACCGGGGTGTACTCGGCCTGACTCTCGCAGAACGCGTCCTCGTCGGTGACGACGATGTCCGGCTTCAGCCCCGCACCCGGCCCGATACGCAGACCGGTGCCGCCGGACCAGTAAGTGAGCGTGTCGTCCGGATCGTTCCGGGCCAGCTGCTTGGTCACCGCGGTGACGATGCGCTCGTGTTCCGGCGCAGGCTGCGGGGTCAAGGAGATCTGCCCTTCGACGAGCTCGGCACGCCAGCACTCCAGGGCAGGATCACGATCGAGGTGCGCCAACACGGCCCAGGGGTCGACCGGTGCGAAGTACTCGACAGGCTGAGCACTCACGATGCATCCCTTCCGACGGCATGTGCGTCCGACGCTAGTCCCAGCGTTCGGCCGGCGCCCGCGGATCCGCGGCGGTCCCCCCTCACGTGGGGCAGCGTACCGCCGGTTGACGGCGATGCGCCGGAACGCACGAAAGCCCCCGACCTGTCCGGTCGAGGGCCTCGCTCATGGGGTGGTGGAGATGGCGGGAATCGAACCCGCGTCCAACGGTGCAGAATCAGGGCTTCTCCGTGTGCAGTCCGCTTCGCTTTTCTCAGCCCCGGAGATCACGCGGACAAGTCTCCGACGGGCTCAGTCACTGTTTGGTTTCCCTCTTCACCCCGTGACCGGGATCAAGGTTTAGTCCCCTAGCTGATGCCAGGATCCGGGTCGGGAACACCCCCGGGCTGACACTCCCCTAAGTAGAGAGCTGCTTCACGCTACCTGAAGATCAGGCGGCGAGAGCGAGCTGGCTCTGGGAGATATCGCGCTTGGAATTGGCGATTATTTTTTCGGCCTGTGGTTTACGAGATCATGGCCGCTTCCTCGACACGCTTCCCCTGCTTCGACAGCCGCTGTCGAAACCGATCATCCCCATGTGGTGTTTTCAATCCTCGCCCCCCGCGTGGGGAGGCAAGTGCCATCGTACTGAGCAACGCCGCCGGACGCCACCTTGTTCCCCGCGGGGGCGGCGCCGACGCCGTGCCGCGAGGAGAACCAGGTCACGCCCGCTGCTTGCGGCGCACCGCCGAGATCGCCCGCTCCGTCTCGCGGCGGTCCTGCTTCTCCCGCAGCGTCTGGCGCTTGTCGTACTCCTTCTTGCCCTTGGCCAGCGCGATCTCGACCTTCGCCCGGCCGTCCTTGAAGTAGAGGGCGAGCGGCACGATCGTGTGACCGGTCTCCTGCGACTTCGCGGAGAGCTTGTCGATCTCCTCCCGGTGCAGCAGCAGCTTGCGCTTGCGGCGCGCCGAGTGGTTGGTCCAGGTGCCCTGGCTGTACTCGGGCACGTGCACGTTGTGCAGCCACGCCTCGCCGCCGTCGAGCTGGACGAAGCCGTCGACCAGGGACGCCCGCCCCTGGCGCAGCGACTTCACCTCCGTCCCGGTCAGGACCAGGCCGGCCTCGTAGGTGTCGATGACGAGATAGTCGTGCCGCGCCTTCTTGTTCTGCGCGATGAGCTTGCGCCCTTTTTCCTTGGCCATAGTGCCGCCCATTTTGGCACTAGGAGGGGCCCCCGAGGCCACCCAATACCTTCTCGGCCCGCTGCTCGGCGTTCTGCCCGGCCGCCAGGTCGGGCACGATGCCCTCGCCGTCCACCCCGCGGCCCGAGGGCGTGCGGTAGTGGCCGACGGTCAGCTCGGCGACCGAGCCGCCGGGCAGCTCGGTGGGCATCTGCACGGCGCCCTTGCCGAAGGTGCGGGAGCCGACGACCACCGCGCGCCCCCGGTCCTGCAGGGCCCCGGTGACCATCTCGGCGGCGCTCATGGTCCCGGAGTCGACCAGCACCACCAGCGGACGCGAGGTGCTGCCGCCCCGCCCGGCGTGCAGCGCCCGCTGCTCGCCCCGCAGGTCGTAGGTGGCGACCAGGCCTCCGTCGAGGAAGGCGGAGGCGGCGTCCACGGCCTCGGTGACCAGGCCGCCGGAGTTGCCGCGCAGGTCGAGCAGTATGCCGCCGGGGGACCCCGCGGCGGCCGCGCGGACCTTGTCGCCGGCGCCCTTGGTGAAGGCGCTCACCTTGATCAGCGTCGCCCCGCCGGCGGTCCGCCGCACGGTGACCGGGTCGGTGGACAGGCGGGCCCGGCGCAGCGTCTCCGTCCATCGCCGTCCGTCGCGCTCGAGCCCCACCCGCAGGGTGCTGCCGGCGTCCTGCGGCTCCTCGCCGGGCGTGGCGCCGCGCAGCCGGGCCAGCACCTCGGTGACCGGCACGTCCGCCGTGGGCCTGCCGTCCACCGCCAGGATCCGGTCCCCGGCGCGCAGCCCGGCCCGGTCGGCGGGCGACCCGTCGCGGACCCGGGTGAGCGTGACGCCGCCGTCCCGCTCCCGGGCCGCCCAGACACCGATGCCGGTGTAGCGGCCGTCCAGCGCCTCCTCGAACTCCTGGTACTCCCCCGGCGTGTACACGGCGCCCCAGCGGTCCCCGCTGCGGCTGACGGCGCGCTCCGCGGCCTCCTCGGGGGACGTGCCGTCGACCAGCGCCTCGGCGGCGGCCTCCCGGGCCGCGGCGGCGGCGTCGCCCTGCGGGGACCCGAGGTCCCCGATCCGGGTGGCGGCCTGCGCCTCGCCCTGCCCGTCGGAGAAGGCCCCGCCGGCCGCGGACGTCACCAGGACGCCCGCGAGGGCCAGCGACGTCAGGGCCGCCCCGCGACGAATGGGGCGGGTGGTGCGGGTCTGACAGAACGGGTCGGGGCCTGACATGAGGGGGAGTCTAGGACAACGCGAGAGGGCCGCAGGGGCGGTTGCTCCTGCGGCCCTCTTGGGATGCGTCACACCTTCAGGTACTTGCGCAGGGCGAAGAAGGCGGCCAGCGCGGGCATCAGGAAGCTGATGGCGAGGATCAGCGGAAGCTTCGTCAGGAGGGCGTCCCAGCCGACGAAGTTGATCAGCGTGAGCCGCTCGGAGAGCGCCATGCCGCTGTCGATGGTGAAGAACCGGCCGAGCACCAGGAAGACGCAGGCGAGCGCGCCGCCGATGAGGCCGGCGACCGCGGCCTCCATGATGAACGGCGCCTGGATGTAGAAGCCGGAGGCGCCGACCAGGCGCATGATCCCGGTCTCCCGGCGGCGGCTGAACGCCGAGACGCGCACCGTGTTGACGATCAGCAGCATCGCCACGATCAGCATGACCGCCATCAGCGCCAGCGCGGCCGTCGAGAGCATGCCGAGCATGGTGAAGAGGTTGTCCAGGATGCCCTTCTGGTCCTGCACCGACTGGACGCCCTCACGGCCGTCGAAGGCCGTGGCGATGACCTCGTACTTCTCCGGGTCCGTCAGCTTGATCCGGTAGGACTCCTGCATCTGGTCCGGCGTGAGGGTGGCGGCCAGCGGGGAGTCACCGAACTGCTCCTTGTAGTGCTTGTACGCGTCGTCCTGCGACTCGTGCACCACCCCGTCGACGATCTTCATCTCGTCGAGGTCGGCGACGATCTGCTTCTTCTGGTCGGCGGTGACGGCGCCCTTGGCGCAGTTCGGGTCCGACTCGGCGTCGCTCTTGTTGCAGAGGAAGATCGAGACGTTGACCTTGTCGTACCAGTAGCCCTTCATGGCGCTCACCTGGTCGCGCAGCAGGATGGCCCCGCCGAGCAGGGTGAGCGAGAGGGCGACGGACACGACGACCGCGAAGGTCATCGTGAGGTTGCGGCGGAGACCCACACGGATCTCCGACATGACGAACTGAAGCCGCATGGCTCTTGTCAGGCCTTTCCGTGGACGGGGATCAGTGCTGGTATCCGTAGACGCCGCGTGCCTGGTCGCGCACGAGGCGGCCCTTCTCCAGCTCGATGACGCGCTTGCGCATCTGGTCCACGATGTTCTGGTCGTGCGTCGCCATGACCACGGTGGTGCCCGTCCGGTTGATCCGGTCGAGCAGCTTCATGATGCCGACGGAGGTCTGCGGGTCCAGGTTGCCGGTGGGCTCGTCGCAGATGAGCAGCTTGGGCCGGTTGACGAAGGCCCTGGCGATCGCCACACGCTGCTGCTCACCGCCGGACAGCTCGCCCGGCATGCGCTCCTCCTTGCCGCCCAGACCGACCAGGTCGAGCACCTGGGGGACGGACTTGCGGATCTCGCCGCGGGACTTGCCGATCACCTCCTGCGCGAAGGCGACGTTCTCGCCGACCGTCTTGTTCGGCAGGAGACGGAAGTCCTGGAACACGTTCCCCAGCTGGCGGCGCATCTGGGGCACCTTCCAGTTGGAGAGCCGTGCGAGGTCCTTGCCCAGCACGTGGACCTGTCCCTGGGTGGCCCGCTCCTCGCGGAGGACCAGCCTCAGGAAGGTGGACTTTCCGGAGCCGGAGGAGCCCACCAGGAACACGAACTCGCCGCGCTCGACCTCGAGGGTGATGTCCCTCAGGGCGGGGCGGTTCTGCTTGGGGTAGACCTTGGTGACGTTGTCGAATCGGATCACGGAAACACCACGAGTCGCCGGGGGTAGATGTGCGTGACCATACGCGAATGCGGGTACCGGCCGCAGTCGCCGGACCTGGTTGCGCGCGCCTTGCCCCTTTTGTCGTCGCATTGGTGGGGGTACCTCCCCCGGGTCCGGCCGGGGTGGGGAAGGTTTGTGGAAGGGATGCGGGGGTACTGACAGCACCCTCTCGGCCCGGACCTGGCACAGTGGAAGAGGGAACGGCATCGTTCCCGTGAACGTTGGGCAAGGCGGAAACGGTGCGAGGAGGGCGAGCGCATGACCTATGACCGATTGGTGTGCGCCAACTGCGCGGCGCCGGTCGCCGAGGGGCGCTGCCCCGTCTGCCGCGCCAACCGCGAGCGGATGCAGCAGCAACAGCCGTTCGGCGGATTGACGCCGGGGGCACTACTGGTCCTCCTGGTGGTGCTGGCCACGGCGGCGGCCCTGCTGGCGCGCTGAGAGGGCCTTCGGGGCCCCGCACGCCCGGCGTGCGCGGGAGCCGGGACGGTTCCCTGGAGCGGACGACAAGGGGCGGGGGGGGGGGGGGTGGCGGTGTAGGCGGCGGTC